>JBJTOW010000689.1:0-3983 GCA_046074805.1 Planctomycetota bacterium
CCATCGCGATTTCTTAAAGCCCTAAAATTCAAGCACTTATGTCCTGTCCCCGGCGGCTGGGCGTGGGCCCATGCAAGGTTTGGCACGCCATCTGCTCCGCTCGGATCTTTAACCCAGTTAACCCTCGAAGCCGCCGTGGTCACGGCTCCCCTGCGCTCCCCCGCAGCGTGGCCACGGCCTTTCCCGAACCTCCCCTGATGTCGCTCGATTTCCCTTATTCAAACGACCTAGAGCGACTGCGCGAGGATGTCGTCGCTCTACGGAAGTGGCTGGAATCGGCTCCGACCGAGGTCCAGTCCCACGTGATGCCCGTGCTGGATCGCGTGTTGAATGACGCGGCAAGGCGACGCCACTTAGTGCTAGCCATCCAAGAGGCTTTGTCACAACTAAGAATCGACATGAAATATCTGGTGTTCGACCTGGAGGCGACTCGCCGCGAACGCGATGTCCTACGCCGAAGACTCGAAGGCGGACTGGACGATCGGTAACAGGATCTCATGTCGCGGAGGGGAAGAGCGTGCCGCGGGCCGTTTTCGAGATCGCCAGTACGGCCGGGTGCTTCAACCGCCGCTCGACCGTGATCGCGTAGCAGTGGAATCGGATGTCGTCCAACCTCCCAAGACACTCGACCTCGTACTGCCGCCGGATTTCGCCGTCGATCGCGATCGGCGCGGGAAACACACCGAGTCCGGCTTGGCCGAACGCCTTCATCAAACCGCTGTCGGCGAACTCGCCGAAGATCCGCGGCCGCATTTCGAGCGTATCGAACCAGCGATCGAAGTCGCGTCGCAACGCCGAACCGGTCGTGGGCAACAGCCATGGCGCGTCGGCCAGCGACTTCGGGAACCCTTCCCGAAAACGGTCCGCCAACGCCTTCGACCCGTAAACGGCGACGCCACACGAGCCTAACAGATGGTTGAAAACGCGTGTTCGCGTCTGCGGTCCGGCCGGCGTTTCGGAAATCACCACGTCCAAATTGAACATCGCCAAATCGGAAAGTAGCGAATCAAGCTTTCCCTCCTGGCAGACAAGACTGATCGGTTGCTCCAACGCACAGGCCGGTTCGAGCAAGCGGTAGACGACCAGTTTGGGCAGCACATCGGCGGCGCCGGCCGCAAAGCGCAGCGGCCGCCCCGTCGACCGCCCCCGCATCGCTTCAACCATCTCCCGGCCGATCGTGAAAATCTCATCCGCATAGCGGAACAGCAACTTGCCTTCTTCGGTCAGCTCCAAGCCGCGGCCAGCGCGGCGAAAGAGCTTGCACTTCATGCTCTTTTCCAGCCTGGCCAACTGCCCACTGATCGTCGGCTGCGACAATTGCAACTCGTCGCACGCGCGGGCCACGCTGCCTTCGCGCGCCACAACCCAGAAATACAACAGATGGTGATAGTTAACCCAATCCATTCGATGTTCCTCCCGTTGTCGCATACGTGGCTTCGGCGCCCGCTGTTCGCCTTCGCTTGGAATTTATTTTTTTCGATGAATCGAATCTATACATTGGATTCGCCAATCCTGGGCCCACTGCGTAAAAATCCTTGTCGACATCGCTGGGCAATGGGCCGAGCGGTCCGACATCCAAGTTCTCGTTTGGGGAAGGAGACGGTTCGATGAGCGTCACGATCCTCTGCAAAGATCTGCGTTTGGCTCCAGCGGAGCGGCGACGGATTCAGGAACGAGTGCGGTTGGCCTTGTCCCGTTTCGCGCCGTTGGTGCGGGGAATGTCCATCACGGTGGGCGATGAGAATGGCCATCGCCGCGGCGTCGATAAATCGTGCCGCTTGGTGGTGCGGCTTCATGCCGGCACCGTGGTGGTGAATGAACGGGCGGAAGCGTTGATGGCGGCCGTGTCGCTGGCGGCGGAACGAGCCGCTCGAGCGGTCGCTCGTCTGCATCACCGCGTCGTCGACGCTCACCCCACGAACACGTCGCGCCGCGAGGATTCGTGGAGCTTGGCGTAAAACGTCCCCCCGTGCAACTCGGGGACGCTCGTCTCCCGCACGGTTGTGGCTTTTGCCGCGCCCCACTCACGTTCCGAACGTGTTTCTCTTACGATAAACCCCGGTGTCGCTGCTCGAAGACCTCACCGGGGTTTTGTCATGGATCGGATGCAACGTTTCGAGAATCTGCTCTCCGTGGCTTTGGCCGATGGGCGGCTGACGGAACGTGAAATGCGGCTGCTCTCGGAACGGGCCCGCGAGTGGCGGCTGGACGACCATCAATTCACGGTCGCCGTTAACCACTGCCTTGAACGCCCGGGACATCTGCGGATTCCCGAAGAACGTTCTGAACGCGCCGAGCTGCTCCGCGACGCCCTGAGCGTGATGGCGTCCGACGGCCAACTGATGGACGCCGAAAAACGCCTCTTCGCGTTCATCGCCGCCCGTATGGATTTCTCGGCCGCCGAAATCGACGCCATCATCATGGAACTTGTCGAAGGTTCGACCGACGGCAACGCCCAAACCTCCAGCGATTCTTCGACGGCTTCCAAGTCCATAAAGCCTTCCGGTAAAGGCCCCACTTCCACAAAGATTGCCGCCAAGTCCGGCACCAAGCCCACAGCCAAATCCGGAACCAAATCCGGAACCAAATCCACGGCCAAGTCCGGGACGAAATCGCCAGTCCAGACCGGAACAAAGTCCGCCGCCAAATCCGCGACCAAGCCGATAGCCGACTCGACCGGCAAGGCCAAAACCAAGCCGACAACCAAATCAGGAACCAAATCGACAGCCAAGTCCGGAAACAAGTTCGGAAAAAAGTCCTCGGCCAAGCCTAACGCCAAACCGGTAACCAAGGCTTCCGCGAAAGACACCGCCAAGGCTCGGACGAAATCCACGAAGTCGGCGGCCAAGAATCCGCGAGCCGGAGCTGGCGGCAAGAAGGCGTCGCGGCGTGCCCACGAAACGGGCCTCGTGCGGCGAGCACCTCGCTAATGGCCCGCTTCCGGAAGCCGATCCACCTGCTGGCTTGGCTGATTCTCGGGTTGGGCGGCCTCGTGATCGCGAGCTTCCCCACGGTGGGGTACACGTCCGACGAAGACGAAGACGAAAACCCGTTTCTTCCCGGATTGCTGGCCGAATACCGTGATGGCGCTGGTCGTGCTTGGCGACGCCTTGACGCCACGCCCTCGTTGGCCAGTCCGAGGCTCGCGGAGTCACGGCTAAACGCGCCTTCCCCGCCAACCGTCTTAAGTGGTTTGAAAGTCCAGTGGCGCGGGCTGTTAGAGGTTCAGGCGGAAACAACGCACCGACTGGCGATTTTCGGCGTGGGCCGAGCCACCGTGCGACTTGATGGCAAAGTCGTGGTGCAACTTGACGCCACGGAGCCCGGTTGGCAAGTCAGCGAACCGCTGCCGCTCGTGTTTCAACGCTATCCCCTAACGGTCGACTACGAAACGCTCGACTCCAAGGCCGCTCCTGGGGCTTCGGCAAACCCAGCGCAACCGCCTCGATTCTCGCTCTTTTGGTCCAGCGACCAGTTTCCCCTCGAACCGATCGCGGCGCGGCATTTCCAACACGCGCGCGTCGAGAACGCCAAGCAGGTCGTCGAGACAAACCGCACGTCCCACGGCCACGATCTGGTGCGAGCGCTGCGTTGCGACGCCTGTCACCGTGTCGGCTCGACATCACCCGCGAACGACGATATCGCGGCTGGAACTCCGCGGAATCCGCAAAATACGACAAGTGCGCCAAATGCGATCGTCTCGCCCAGCCTGGAGCGGCTCGGCGGCTTGCTCTCGCCCGAGTGGCTACGGCGGCACTTGGCCGCTTCGCCACCGAATTCGGCCACGACGGGCATGAAGACGGCTCGCGGCGTTTCGAGCGATTCAAGTGCTGACAGCGCGAAGAGCGCTACCGACGCCGCGAATGCCGACGGCCCCGCGAACGGCAGCGACGTTGCCAGCGAAGAAACGCTCGTCCGGCGCATGCCTTATTTCTCGCTCAAAGATTCGGAAATCGCCGACCTGGCCGCCTATCTGCTTTCGT
>JBJTOW010000690.1:0-4171 GCA_046074805.1 Planctomycetota bacterium
CTGGCTAATTGCTGTGAAACAAAAGACTCCATCATCTTTACATCTGACGTCATCTTTTCAACATACTTGGCACGTGTTTCTGCAAGTGCTTTTTTGTCTTCAGCAAGTTCAGCCATTTCTGCGGCCAATCTTTCGCCTAACATCTTGTCGATTGCTTCAACCATAACACCTTTATCGTGTTCGTATCGTTGAGCAAATTCTTCGCGAAGTTGAGCGGTGACTTGGTCGCGATTCTCTTGAATCTTTGTATTGAAAGCAGTTTCGATTTCAGACTGTACTTGCTCTGACATCATGCCACTTTCAACTAATTGTTAAACGGGATTCCGATGCTCGCGCGTTGGCAGCCCTAACGTTGGCAAACTCCGCAGAAGAATGAGCTGCGTTGAGCCTGCACGATCCGTTGGATAACCGACACCCCGCAGCGCGGGCAGGGCAGGCCTTCGCGATCGTAAACCCGGTGATGGTTCTGGTAGCCGCCCGATTGATTCAGCGCGTTGCGATAGGTGCCGTCGGACAGCGTTGAACCCTCGTAGCGAATCGCTTCCTCCAAAACCGCCCGTAGCGCCGCGTGTAGACGCCGCCAATCATCGCGAGTCAGACGTGTCGCGGAGCGGCGAGGGTGAATCGCCGCGACATGCAGGATTTCGGAGGCGTACAGATTGCCCACGCCCGCCACAGAGCGTTGATCCAGCAGCGCGACCTTGATCGGCCGCCGACTGGAACGCAAACGCTCGCGGAGCGTTTCGGCGTCAATGGCCAGGGCGTCCGGTCCAAGTTTCAGCGGGCCCAAGCGGGCCGCTAATTCCTCGGCCGTAAGCAGACTGACGGAGCCCAATCCTCGTTGGTCCCAGTAGCGGACATGAACGAGATCGCAGTTGGCAAGCCGCATCTCGAACCGCAGGTGCTCAAGGCTGGGCGGTTCATCGACGAGCACCAGTCCCGTCATCCGTGGCTCGAAGACCAACGACTCTCCCGAATCGAGACGAACAACTACCCGTTTGCCGAGTCGGTCGACGGCGCGGATCACGCGGCCCCGCAGACGCTGTCCGAGCGCCGGCCAGGGCGGCTCGAAGCGGATTGTCCGACGCGGCGATTCGCACCGTGTCGCCGCTTCGATCACTCCGCCGACCGCTCCCAGTATCCCGCGGCGCATCGTTTCCACTTCGGGCAGTTCCGGCATCGCTTGAAAGCTCCTCGTTTCATCCTGCCATTCGCGAACGGGTCTACAGGGTTGGACGCGGGCAGGCGGCTTGACCATCTGGGGACCGCGGTCGAGAATCTTGCACAAGGTAGAACGACGCGTCGAGTCCGCAGGAACAAAAACCATGGCGACGGTTTCAGGCTCGGTACCAGGGAATCCCTTGGCGGCGAACACGCCCGTTTCGGCGGAGCCCGCCTCCAGCCTTGTGCCCAATGACCAGGGACGATTCGGGCAATTCGGGGGTCGCTTTGTCCCGGAAACCCTGACGCGAGCGCTCGACGAACTTGCCCGGGAGTACCAATCGGCCCAGGCCGATCCCCTATTCCAAGCTGAATTGAACGATTTGCTCCATCATTACGTCGGCCGGCCCTCGCCACTGTATTTCGCTCGCCGACTGACGGAACGCGCCGGAGGGGCCCAAATCTGGCTTAAACGGGAGGATTTGAACCACACTGGCGCGCACAAGATCAACAACACGCTGGGGCAGGCGTTGTTGACGCTGCGAATGGGCAAGAAACGCGTGATCGCGGAGACCGGCGCGGGCCAGCATGGAGTCGCTACGGCTACGGCTTGCGCGCGGTTTGGATTGCAGTGCATTGTCTACATGGGTGAAGAGGATGTGCGCCGCCAGTCGCCCAACGTCTTCAGCATGCGGCTGTTGGGAGCGGAAGTGCGTCCCGTGACCACCGGCTCGCGAACGCTGCGGGACGCGATCAACGAGGCGATGCGGGATTGGATGTCGACGGTGGAGACCACCCACTACATTATCGGATCGGTCGTCGGACCGCATCCGTTTCCCCGGATCGTCCGCGACTTCCAAGCGGTCATCGGCCGCGAAACCCGCGCCCAATCGCTGGCCCAATTCGGCCGGCTGCCCGACTTGGTCGTCGCCAGCGTCGGCGGTGGTAGCAACGCGGCGGGCATGTTTTATCCATTCGTCGAGGATCGCGACGTGAAATTGTTAGGCGTGGAAGCCGGTGGACGTGGAGCGGCGGCCGGTGAACATGCGGCCCCGCTAAGCTTCGGACGCCCAGGTGTCTTGCACGGCAGCTACAGCTACGTGATGCAGGACGAAGACGGCCAGACCAGCGACGTTCATTCGGTTTCCGCGGGTCTCGATTATCCGGGCGTCGGACCCGAGCATAGCTACTGGAAGGACACGGGTCGCGCCGAGTACACGTTCTGCCGCGATGACGAGGCGATGGCCGCCTTTGATTTGGTGGCCCGCAGCGAGGGGATCCTGCCCGCGCTCGAATGTTCGCACGCCATTGCCAAGGCGATGCAAGCCGCCGCCTGCCGCCCGAAAGACGACATCGTCGTGATCTGCCTGTCAGGGCGTGGTGATAAGGACGCGGCCGAAATCCAGCGTATACGGGGCATGAAGTAACGCGAGTTTATCCAGCCTTTTTCCGCTTTTTCGTCCGCAGTCTATGACGCCAACGCGGTGGCGACGCGTACTGTTCACCGCCAACCGCAATTCGCCAGCTACGGAAATTTTGTCTCCCGGGAAGGAACGGAACGCCATGTCGGCGGTCGATCAATTATTTTCCGAACTGCGGGCTTCTAGCCGCAAAGCGCTCATTCCGTTCATCACCGCTGGTGATCCAGACCTCGAATTCACGCAAGCGTTGGTCCGCGAATTGGCCGCCCGTGGATGCCACCTGTGCGAGATCGGCATTCCGTACAGCGACCCAATCGCCGACGGCCCCGTCATCCAAGCTTCCTACACCCGGGCGCTTGCCAAACGCGTGAAACTGGCCGATATCCTCCACGCCATCGGCGAGATTCGCGGGATTCCGCTCGTCACCATGGTCAGCTACGCGATCGTGTTGCGGCATGGCATGGAGCGTTATGTCGCCGAGGCGAAAGCGAAGGGCGTCGCCGGAGTGATCGTCCCCGATCTGTTGGTCGAGGAGGCCGACGAATTGGCGGCGATTTGCCGCCGCGAAGACTTCAGCTTGATCCAACTGGTGACGCCAACAACGCCTCGGGAACGCGCGCTGCGGATCGCCGAACGTTCAACCGGCTTCCTCTACTACGTCTCCGTGACGGGGATCACCGGCGAACGAACGAAACTGCCGGCCGATCTCGTCGACAATGTGGCTTGGCTTCGGGAACGTTCGCCGCTCCCCATCTGTATTGGATTTGGGATCAGCACCCCCGAGCACGTCTCGCTGCTGCGCCCCGTCGCCGATGGACTCATCGTGGGATCGGCGATCGTGCGTCAGATGGCCGCCGCTGAAACCACGCCGCGGCGCCAAGTGCTCGACCAGCTTGGCGACTATGTAAGCTCGCTCCTGACCGCGCTCAATCCGTAGACCGGTCTCTTGTGCGAACTTCGATCACTGATCGGAAACCGTAAGCCTCGCGCCGGCCGGCACGTCGCGAAATATCACTGCGGGCCGCCCGGGCCAGTTGATCCGCAATTCATCGAGCTTGCTGTTCGCGCCAATGCCAATGTGGCATCGTGGGTCGTGCGTCGAAAGATAACCGTGCCCAGACCGCCAAACCAATTCTTGTTCGCCGGTCTCCGTTACCGCATGCAATCGCACGCCACTAGGCCACCGCGCCCCCTCAATTCCAATCAGCCGCACCTGGATCGAAAACTGCGTCCGCGGCGCGTCGTTAAGCAAGATAGCCGCATTTTTGTTGAGCCGAGTGAATACGGCGTCGAGGTCGCCGTCATTGTCTAAATCGCCAGCCGCCACAGCCCGAGCCAACATCTTTTCCTGGAAAAACCGCGAGGCTGACGTGGCAGCGTCTTCTAGTCGCTCCAACGCGCGATTCTCGAGCAACTGAGGGCGCTGCTCACGCGTGTTTTTCGTCGGCGACTTCAACCGGTGGCCGTTGGCGATCAAAAAATCCTGGTCTTGGTCGCAATCCAAATCGGCGGCGACCACTCCCCAACCCGAGCGAAGCATGTTCGCGGGAATCAACCCCCATCGTTCGCTCGTATAAAAGAACAAATCC
>JBJTOW010000691.1:0-5293 GCA_046074805.1 Planctomycetota bacterium
CCAAATATCGGAGCACAACCAAGCGCGTCTCCAATGCCACCGCAGAAGCTCTCCAAGATCTACGATTAACGTTTCACGCAAGGTTGGCGCAGGCGATGCGAGATTTAATATCATATTGGATTTCTTTCCAGGTTGATGTCGACCGCCCAAGTGACGAGCAACTTTCCCCGACGGATCGGCGACCGCTGCCGCGCAGGAACAGGTTTTCGCCGCGACGATCGTCGAGGCTCCGGGCGAGTCGCCCGCGATGTCGTCTCGGTCTGTGCCGTCGTCGCCCGCGTTGACATCGCCCGCGATGCCATCGCCCGCAATGGCATCGCCGTCATCGTCGAAGTTCGCCCCATCTCGTCCGTCCACAGGCGATGGGGCGGTGGGCGGCACGATCGACTTGGAAATGTTGATCGGGCGGCAGGCGTTGGGGTGGCTGGCGGTTGTGGTGCTGTTGTTCGCCACGGGCTTTTTTCTGAAATACGCCTACGAGAATCAGTGGGTGGGGCCTTTGGGGCGGGTGGCGTTGGGAATCAGTGGCGGTTCCGCTTTGGTGTTAGCGGGTTGGCGATATCATGACCGCGGCTGGCGATTGTTTTCGCAGATGTTGACCAGCGGCGGCGTGGTGCTTTTGTACTTGGCGACATATAGCGCGTTCGGCTTTTACAATCTGATTCCGCAGCAGGCGGCCGGCCTTTTTCTCGCGTTGCTGGCGGCTCAGTGCGCCTTGCTGGCGTTGCGATACAACGCGCCGGCGATCGGCTTGATGGCGGTGGTCGGCGGTTTGCTGACGCCGATGCTGATGGCGTCGGAGCGGGATCAATATGTGTCGCTGTTCGTCTATCTCGGGGTCGTGACGGCGGGGTCGTTGGCGCTTGTCGCGGCGCGTTCGTGGCCCGCGATCGGCACAGTGGCATTGCTGGGTTCCCAGTTTGTGTACTGGATGTGGGCCGAGGGGAACTTCCATCCGGAAAAACGCTGGTGGGCGATTGGGTTCCAGGCGGTGCTATTCCTGCTTCACGCCGGGCAAGCGTATGTGGCCGCGACATCGCGAAAACGCGGGCCGACATGGGAGGATGTGATCCGAGTTTCGCTCAACGCCGGCGCCTCATTCCTCGCGGTGCGATGGCTGTTGGACGACGAGTTCGCGTTGTGGCATGGCGCGGTGGCGATGCTATTCGCGGCGTTTCACGGCCTCTTTGCCCGCGCGGTCTATTCCCGCTTGGCCGCAGTTCGCGGCCCGCATGGTTCATTCGCCAATGGAGCGGCCGCCGGTCGCATGGTGCTCGTGGCGATTGGGATCGCCACCGGGTTCATCGCCTTGGCGTTGCCGTTGCAAGCGTCGACGTCGTGGGCGGCGTTGGGGTGGGCCGCTCAGGCGAGCGTTTTATGGTGGTTGGGCAATCGGGTGGAACAGCGGCCATTGAGGGCGTTTGCGGCGATTCTGGCGATGATGGCGGGAAGCCGGATCGCGACAATCGACATTCCTTCGCTCGCGATGCTTCGCGCCGACGGCCAGCCAAGGCTTCCCGTGCTCAATATCGGCGCCGCGCCGGTCATGGCGACGATCTTCTGTTTGCTGGCTGGACTGCTGCTGGCCCGACCTCGCATGCGGCGCGGTGAGGAACCCGAACAGACGTTGTCGGGGATCGGCTTTGTGCTCTGCTTGCTCGCGATTTGGATGGCCGTATCGTTCGATCTTTATGGCTGGTTCCGGCCGGGGATCGCGGTCGCTTCGATTTCGGCCACCGATTCTCCGCTGGCTCCTGGCACTTGGCAGCGTCTCGCGGGGATGAGCATTTCCACTTGGTGGACGGTTTACGCTTCGCTGTTGTTGGCGATCGGTTTTTCGGTGCGAGTTAGCGCGATCCGTTGGACGGCGCTCGCGGTCTTCGCCGCCACGATCGCCAAAGTGTTCCTCTACGACATGGCCGATCTGGACCAGATCTATCGCATCGTCGCGTTTTTCGTGTTGGCGGTGTTCCTGGGTATCGCCGCCTGGGCCTACCAACGCATCGGACTTAAACACTCGCGTATGTCGCCGGAGGGTTCGCCATGGCCATGATCCGTATCTCGCCCGCGATGCTCGCGGGGATCGTCGGTATCGCGGCGACGTGCGTGCTGGGCTGCACGAACGTTTCCCACGGCCAAGACCTGATGCTCGGCCGAGCCGGTTCGCCCGACTTGGTCCATGCCAAGATGCGACGATGGGAGTTCTTCCAGGTTGTTCAGCCGGAGGCAGACCCCGAGCCGAACGGTGGCGGCGGCTATCTTGCAACGCGTTTGCCGCAAGAGGTGTTCGCCGCCGCGCGCCTCGACTTGGCCGACCTGCGTTTGGTGGACGCTCGTGGCGAAGAAGTGCCGTATCAACTGCGGGTCATGCGTGCGGATGCCAGCGAGGCGACCTTGGAAGCGCGGCGGTTCAACGAATCGCTCGTCGACGGCAAGGTGTTCGAGGTCGCGTTGGACCTTGGCGATTCCCCTCGCGAACACAACGAATTGGAAATCGCTACCGAAGGCGCTTCGTTTCGACGGTTGGTGGAACTGGAAGGCGGCGACGACGGCAAGACGTGGCGGTTCGTCACCAGACGCCATCTGGTGCGATATCCGAACGATCGAGTCAACTCGCAACCGCTCGACAACCGCCGTGTTCCGTATCCTGCAAGCCGTTTTCGTTACTTGCGCCTGCGGATACACCCCGATCCATTGGTGGACGCGCCACGTGGCGACTCGACGCCGTCCGGCGCAGCCTCGGAGGCTGCGCCGCAGGCTACGTCAGGCGTTGCGCCGGGCTCTCCTGCGGGGGTTGCGTCGAGCGGAGTGGCTGGAGCGACGGATGGAACTGGAGCGGCGGCGGCCAAGCCGTCGTTCGAGATTCAGTCCATCACAGTGAAATCCCGCGTCGATATTCCCGAAGAGCTAGTGGTTTGGAATGTGCATCAGCAATCGCGGGAACCGGTGCGAGCGCGGAACACGGTCAGTTCCGCATGGAGCCTCGATCTGCTGGCTCAGAGGTTGCCGGTGGATCGCTTGCGTGTGACGCTCGCCGACACCGAACTGGCGCGCGACTACGTTGTGGAAACGGCGGGGCCGCTGCGGAGTGACATCGGGTTTTCCGAGGTGGGCAGCGGCACCTTGTCGCGGCGGCCCGGCGAACCGCTCGCGCCGCTGGAGGTTGTCTTTGGTGAGCGGCAAGCGGCGCGTGTCCGACTCATCACGCTCGATTTCGCCAATCGGCCTCCGCAAATCGAACACATCGAGGCGCTCGCTCCGGCCCGGGACGTCATCTTCCCCGCCACAGCGTTGGCTCACCAGCCGCTCAGCCTGTACTACGGTAATCCCAAGGCCGATGCGCCGAACTATGATTTCGCTCGGAACCTGCCAGCGAAGTTAGCCAAGCCGCCGGAGGCGTGCGAGCTCTCGCCGCGAAGCTCGAATCCCGACTATGAACCGGAACCGCAGCCACTCACGGAACGCGCGCCGTGGCTGATCTACGTGGTGCTGGGCGTATCGAGCATGGTTGTGGCGGTGGTGCTCGCCGACATCGGCCGCAAGGCGATTGAAGCTCATGACGCCGCGGGAACTTCCTCCACGGCGCCACAAGCCAGCGGACAAAAATGAGCTCGGTGTGAACCGGCGAGTCTGGAAAAATTGGCGGGAGTGCTCAACGAGCGAGAGGAACCGCAGCGAAGATGTTCAGCCAAGCACGGACGTGGTGGGTTATCCTGCGGATCTGCCTGGAAGAGCGGCTTGTATACCGCGGGGATTTCGCCCTTGGGACGCTGATGCGGTTCTTGCCGATCGTCACTCAGGTCTATTTGTGGTACGCGGTTTTCGCCGCACGCGGCCAGCAGTCGCTCGAAGGTTACAACTACCGTCAGTTCGTGGCCTATTACTTATTGACGATGGTCAGTCGGGCCTTCAGCAGCATGCCAGGGCTGGCATCGGGAATCGCGCGGCAGGTTCGCGAAGGCGAAATCAAGAAGTATCTGATCCAGCCGGTCGACATGCTGTCATTCCTGTTGCTCAGCCGAGTGGCCCACAAACTGGCTTACTATTCGGTGGCGATTGGGCCGTTCGCGCTCGTGTTTTTCCTCTGCCGCGATTACTTCACCGCCTTGCCCGCCGCGGCCGCCACCAGCGATTGGACGACGGCGGCCGGTTTCGCCGCCTCGCTGATCCTGGGCTTTTTACTGGGGTTTTTCCTCGAGGCGTCGCTCGGCTTGGTCGGCTTCTGGGTGTTGGAAGTCAGTTCCCTGTTGTTCGTCTATATGCTGTTCAACTTCTTTCTGTCGGGCCACATGTTTCCGCTCGACATGCTGCCCGAGCCCTGGCGGACCCTGGTGGAACTCTCGCCGCTCCAGTATCTCGCTTACTTTCCGGCGGCCGTTTTCCTGGGAAAAGTAAGCGGTCCCAGCCTTGGATGGGCGCTCTTGGTGGAAACCGGTTGGTTGGCGTTCTTTGTGTTTCTTTCGCGGGCGATGTACGCGAGCGGCGTGCGGCGTTACAGCGGCTTCGGCGGTTGATGGTTCGCCGACAGCCAATGTCGAAGCCATGGCCATGTCGCCGTTTTGGAAACGGGTCAGATGAACTTCCGATGGAAGGCGATCAGTCCGGCAATCCTCTGGACAGTGGTGGCGAGCAGATACGTGCGATGCCACTGATAGAAGCGAGCCGCTTCGAGCGGTTCGTCGGTGGCGGGATTGATCTGGCGGCTTAGTTCTAGGTGGAGCGCCGCGAGCAAACCGGTCGTGGACGCCAGCAGCACCGCGGTCAACAACGGGCCGAGACGCCGGCCCGCCGGGTTCGTCCAGGCAGCGAAGCCCAGTCCCAAAGCGGCGGCCACCGCCATGGCGTTAAGCCACTGGGTGGCATCCCGCGTCACCATGCCTTGTTCGGCGGCGCCAAATCGAGCTGATCCGAGCGGCACTACCACGGCGGCGTAAAACGTCAATCCGCCCCACCACGTCGTCAACGCCACGAGCGCCGCCGTCCGCATCAGTCCCTGTATCATGGCGTTCCCCCTAAAGCCTTGAGGAGCCTCGTATCGTGCCGCGCCCATCGCCCTTTTGTCGTCCGCAACCGTTTCGTGTTTCGCGACAGCTTCAACCGTGGCTTCGCTCTGTCTCCCCGGGCAGCCCTGCCCGCCCTGCCCGCTCTGGCCCAAGGGGCCTCTGGGGCCGTTGGGTCCATGGAGGCCACTGGCTTGCGCTTGCGATGTGCGCTGCGACGATGGGCTTCGCGCGCGACTCGGCAAGCGGGGAACCTACACCAAGCCGTCCGTACGACCTTGTGGTGCGGAACG
>JBJTOW010000692.1:0-4389 GCA_046074805.1 Planctomycetota bacterium
CGCGGTCGAATTATTGCTCGTGTCCACATTGCCAAACGGTTCAAGCTGTGCCCACGCATCTCTTGGGGCAAACCGTCCCATGCGCGGTCTGCCGGACGCCGTTTCTTGTGCCACGAAGCGCCCAGTCGCCCGTCGGTTCAACGCCAAGCCCACCGTTTACTCCACCGGCTGCCGCGCCCATCGCGCCGCCAATGGCAGGGCCCATCGCGGCGCCGATGGCAGCGCCGATTGCAGCGCCGATGGCGGCACCGATGGCAGCACCGATGGCGCCTCCCATCGCTCATCCCCTAGGGGCAGTGGGCGCGTATCCGGTCGCTCCACCGCTTGCGTTGCCGCTCACTGCCCCACTTGCTCCACCGATCGCTCCGCCAGTCGCCCCCCCAGTCGCGCCTCCGGCAGTGACGGCAAGCAATGCGGCCTCTGATCCGGCCGCTACCTCCGAGCCGATCGACGAAGCCGAGCCACGGCGGCGCGGGCGCGGATTGATTTGGGAGCTGGCTTTCTTGCTCACCTTCCTGTCGTTGATTGTTGGCGGGCTCGCGGTGGCGATTTCCGTCGTGCAACGGCGAAAACAAGATAAACTGGCCGCCGAGGCTGAAGCGGCGGAAGAAATCCGCGAACTGCAAGCCGAGGACGAACTAATGGAAACGCTCCATTGGTCGGACGCCAGCCGATTCACACTGCAAAAAGAAGCGATGAAAGTCCGCGTTCGCGAGGTCGTGTGGGGCCCCGTGATGACACGCGACACCAGCCGTCGAGTGATGGCGGACGACCAGACCGAATTCCTTTGCGTTTATCTTTCGCTGCGAAATTCCCGCGACGAAGTTCGCTATTACCGCAGTTGGTACGGTGGAAAATACAACGTGTCCGGCGCGGCGAAGACGGCCATGCTGACTGATAACGCTGACCGCGATTACCCCTTGCATCGGTTCACCGCGGTCACCTCGATCCAAGGCCACGTGCCGGCGGCTGAACTGCGGCGGCCCGAGGAAATCCGGGATATGATCGTATTCGACCTTCCCGAGCGACTCGATCGCACAAGCGTTGAATGGCTGCATCTCGAACTGCCCGCCGCAGCGTATGGCGGCGAAGGATTTCTCCGATTCGAAATCCCGGTTGCGATGATCCAAAACTGGGGACCGCACAGCGGCGGTTCAAGAAGCGGGCTCACGGAAGGATTCAGCGAAGCGATGAGCCGCGCTGCTGCGGATGAAGCGGCCAAATGAGACTCATCGACGGCGGAAGCCAGCACAGAGAGCCAAAAATGGCGTAGGCGACCGAAATGGCGGAGATGTCGGAGATGTCGGAGATGTCGGAAAAAAATCGGGAACGACCTGCCAGCCCACATCCGGCACGCGACTTGGCTGGCCGCGACTTAGCTGGCCGCGACTTAGCGGCGCGGTTTGCCTTTCTGTTCGCTGGAACTCGGCCTCCCGAGCGGTTCGAGAGTTGGTTCGACGCATTGTCGGGACTGGACGGCGTCGCGACTCGCGCTTGCCTGCGGTCGGAACTTGGATCCGCGTCGCGGTTCACCATTCGCCAAGTGTCGCTCGGGCCATCCAGCCACTTGCTCGCCGTGATCCGCCGAGATCGATCGGCCGACAAACGGCCGGACCATCCTGTGGACGCATGGCGGGAATGGTTATGGCCCTCGGACGACCTGCCACCCACCGACATCGTGTACGACTGCGGCGAGGAGATTCTCCACGGCAAGGCGAAGCCGATTCTGTGCGACTTGAAGTCGGCGCCGATCCGAGTGTTCGTCATCGTGCCAACGCAAGTCGAACGGCTAACGCTGAGCGGTGAAAATGGCCGCGTGGCGATTGCCGCCGCTGACGCGAGTGGCCGGGTGGTCGAGGCCCGACTTCCCTTCCACGTTCGGCCCGCGACGGGCGGCCTCTCATCGGGCTATGCGGCTTCCGACGCGAGTGGCTGGCTGACGGTTCCCGTCGAAAGACGGTCGAAAGGCGGCGATTCGCCGGAACAAATCATCCGTGTCCGCAGCCTGCTCAATGGCCTTACGGCCGTCGTGCGAGTCCGTCGGGAGCAGCAGCCAGAGATGGTCGACGAGCTTTGGGATCCACAACCATTGCAGTGGCAGTAGCGTCTCTTAGTCCCGCAGCTCGAATCGATTCGCAACTTCAAACGTCTTGCGGCGAGCGGAACTTTTCCTGGACGACGGACCATTTGTTCGTACGGTAACCCATGAACGAGCATACGAATTGGCGCCCATCCATGCCTCTTTCGCGACGCAACTGGCTAACACTCGCCACCGGCGCGGTGGTCGGAGGTGGCTGCTGGCGGGCCGCTCCCGCTGAAGTGGTCGTCTACGCCGCCCTTGATCGCGAATTCTCCGCACCGCAGCTAACCCGGTTCGAACGAAAAACGGGCATTTCCGTCGCTCCCAAGTACGACGTCGAGTCGACGAAGACGGTCGGCTTGGCGAACGCGATTTTGCTGGAACGCGCTCGCCCCGTCTGCGACCTGTTTTGGAACAACGAGATTCTGCACACACTTCGACTGGCCCGTGCCGGCGTGCTCCAGCCCTACCAAACGCCGCTCGCTGGTCAGTTCCCCGCGATGTTTCGAGATCCTCAAGGTCTCTGGCACGGTTTCGCCGCTCGGGCCCGAGTGCTCATTGTCAATAAACGGCTTGTGCCGGAAACTGCGTGGCCGCGAAGCGTCGCTGACCTGGCGGAAAAGCGATGGAAAGGACAAGCGGGGATCGCAAAACCGTTGTTCGGCACCACGGCGACCCACGCCGCCGTGCTCTTCGCCACCTGGGGCGAGGCCCGAGCAGCCGCGTTTTTTGAACGCGTGCTTGCCAATGCGGAGACGATGAGCGGCAACAAACAAGTCGCGACAGCCGTCGGCCGCGGACAACTCGCCTGGGGACTGACCGACACCGACGATGCGATCGCGGAAGTCGAAAACGGCTCGCCCGTCGCCATCGTCTTTCCCGACCAGGACACCGGTTCGCTGCTCATTCCCAACTCGCTCGCGATCGTCCGCGATTGCCGCCACCCCGAGCGGGCTCGACAACTCCTGGATTTCCTGCTCAGCCCCGATGTGGAACGGGAACTCGCCGCCGGTCCCAGTGCTCAGTTCCCGCTAAGCAGCCGAGTCGCCGAACGGTCTCGAGCGGAACCGAAGCCTACTCCAAACTGGCTGGATGTCGATTTCGCCGCCGCCGCCCAGGCTTGGGAAACGGCCGCTCGTGTTCTCCGCGACTTGTATGAACGCTAGAGGATAATCGCACGCCGCACACGGCCCGTGGTCCTCGGAAAATGGCTCCTGTTTGACAATTCGTAGGACGGACTTGCCAGTCCAGGGCAATACATCCCTTGCGATGGACTTCCCAGTCCTTGTACGACGGACGTCCAAGTCCTTGTACGATGGACGTCCCAGTCCTTGTACGACGGACTTCCAAGTCCGTCGCAATGACATCCACACAGACAACCATGCAGTGCGTTTCACCGAATGCCTCCCCCAAATTTAGCTTCGACAAAGCACTCGCAATCCAAGAGTTCTTGGCAGTCGATTTGCGGCGATCCAAAGCCATCCAGTAAGATCGGATCTTCGAGTATCTGTCCGAGTCACATCCCCGCTGCCTTGCACCCGCAATCTTTTGGAAAGTTCGATCATGCTCAGCCGACGAAACTTACTGCAAGACATGGCCGCAGGCGCTGGGCTCTCGTTGCTCCCCAAAACACTGCTCGCAGCCCCGATAACCGCAGCGCCTGCGGCAAGCGGGGGGCCGAAGCGGATTATTTTCTTCCTGCAAAACCAGGGCTTCGATCCAGCCACGTGCATCCCCAGCGCGATGACGAGTAGCGGCCTGCTGGCGAAAGAAACGTTGCCGGAGCCAATCCTGCCACTCGAGCCGTACAAGGAACGGCTCCACATCATCAGCGGATTACACGGTCTCCACACCAGCCCTGCGCACAGCGCGTTCTTTGGCGCGCTCGGCGGCTATCGGGGCGGCGATGGCACACCGCCCAGCGCCGCGACGATCGATTATGAACTGAGCAAGGTCCTGCCGCAGACGCTGCTGCCGCACTTGTGCAGCGGAATGGACTCTCTGGAAAACATGCGGAGCAAGCCGACGATCGCGACGCTCTCCGCAAGCGGCGCCGGGCAGCCGATCTTCATGCACTCGAATCCGAATCATCTGTATCAGCTGCTCTACGGCGGCATTTCGACCGGCGACATCCGGCAGCAGCATGAAGCCCGTGCCAGTGTGCTCGATCAGATCGAAACGCTGGCCACGGCCAAAGGCGAGTTGCTACCGGCTGGCGAGAAGCAGCGCTACGGTCAGTTCGTGCAGGGCTTTCAGGAGGTGAACGGCCTACGCGTTCGGCTCGACACTGTCGCCGATCACCTGCGAAA
>JBJTOW010000693.1:0-4592 GCA_046074805.1 Planctomycetota bacterium
CCCGACTGCGTAGCTCCCGACTGTGTAGCTCCCGACTGTGTAGCTCCAGACTGTGTAGCTCCAGACTGCGCGGCTCCAGACTGTTTCCCCCATCCCCAACGTGATGCCTTCAGACCCGGCGGCGACAGTGCGGCCAACGACGGCTGGTTCCAGCCTTGGGGACGCGGAAGAAGGGCGCTCGCCAAAAGGATCGCCGCGATACTTGCCCCACCCCAGACGAGCCAACGGAAAGTCATGCTCGCGGGCACTTCCACGCCACGTTGACGCAGATATTTGCGAAGGTTCAAGAAGCTCGTGGAAGCCAGCAACGCCAAGCCGGAGGCGAGATAGAGGGCGAGGAAACGGAAGGCCCGCGATTGGCTCGGACCGTCAGCCACGGGCAGAAACCATTGGCCAAGTCCGAACAAAGGCACGGCCGCGAGCGCGAAATAGATGATCCACAGGCCAGCCAGTCCGCTGACCGCGCCGCGCTGGCGAAACGCTTGCCATAGCCCTGTCGCCGGCGTCTCGCCCGTTTCTTCGATCACTGTGCAATCGCGGGTCAGTCGGTCAGCGCTCCACCAAACCAGGGCGAGTATCCCGCAGTTTAGCGGCATCGCCATCACGCTCAACGGACCCGTATAGGTGACAAACCGTCCGAGTGCGATGGCCGTGAGCACGGCCAGCGGCAGGGCGAACAGAGACGCCCGAGCCCGCCCCTCCTGAATCGAAATCCGCGCGATCGCCACGCTGCCCATGACGTACATCGCGAAGATGAACCGCAGCCGCTCGTCGAAGTCCCCGTGGTAGAACGCTTCGAGTAGGAAGCCTACCAGCCCTCCCAGTTTCAACATGACCAGCGCCGGATTGATTCCAATCAGGAGATAGTCTGTAAGAGTGGCGGATGAGCGATTGGCCATGGGGCTACCCTACGAGTTGTCGACGGCAAACCGCGCGAATGTCATCGGGGCCGCGCAGCTGACGAGCGTCAATGCCCGCCGCGATCAACGGCCCCGCCGCTACCGCGTACGCATGGTCGTCGTAGAGGTTGATCAGCGCCGCGACGGCGAAGCCGCGACGTTTCAGCCCAACCAGCGCGAGCGCCGTGGTCTCCGGAACGCTGGACAGTATGGCGATCAAGGTCGCGTCCCGGGGCAATCGAGACTCAACCTCTCCGACGAACGCCGCGAAATCGAGCCCATCGGACAGCTCGACGCGGGCCAATGCTTCAAGTATCTCCCGAAAGCGCTCGGGACCGGTTTGCGGTGGCAACACCAGCGGCCTCAATCGTTCTCGCTCCGCCGCTGGAGAAACGCTGGCACGCGCGGCGTCCCGAGTGCGCCAGTCGCGAGCCCAACCCTCGAGCCGAACCCGATCGGCCGCGTCCCGGCCGTTGGTCAGCAGTCCGACTTGTTGTCCAAGTTGGAAGAGGCAATTGGCAACGGACGCTGCCGTGGTAATCGCCAATTCTGATCGCACCGGCTCATGCCGGGGATCGTACGACGCGCGGTGGAAGTCAAGCAGGAGGGCGGCTCCGGCGACGGTCGAAGCTTCGTAGACCTTGCTGTGCAACTGACCGGTGCGGGCCGTCGCCCGCCAATGGATTCGGTTCAGTGGATCACCGGGCTGGTAGGCGCGGACGCCCGCGATCCGCGTTGGGTCCTCGAACAACCGATGAGTCAATCGCACCTCGCCCATCGGCCGACGCGACGCGATGTCGTAACCTTCGATCGACAGCACCTCGGGATAAACCAGCAGAAAGTTTGGCTCGGCCCCTTCCGCGAACCGTCGCTCCAATCCGAACCAGTCGCCCGTTTCCACGATGGACGGTCCGAGTTGGTAGTAGCCACGTCGCCGACATTTCACTTGATAGTAGATCGATCGTTTCTCGCCGGCTCGCAAGCCACACAGCAGTAGTCGTTCGCCAGTGAGTTGCAAGCGACTGTGGACGAGCGTGTCTTCGGGAAGGAGATCTTCGACCAGCACCCAGCCGATCGGCCACCGGCCGAGATTGGAGATTTCGAGCCGCACGGGAATCACCTGCCCAACTTCGGCGGTGGTCCGCAGGCATTCCCGGCGCACCGACACGCTTTTCGACCATGAGCGTGCCAATCCATGGCTCATCCACACGAGTCCCGCGAGCACATAGACGGCGTAGGCGAGCAACCCGAGTTCGAACGCGAGCGTCGCGCCGACCAGAATGAAAATAATGACAACACGAACCAGCATGGGGAGAGCATTTTCCAGGAGAGCAGGGCGGTGACCCGGGCGACCAAGCTAAGCCCCGCGACGCTATCCACGATTGTCTCAGACGCGAAACGGCTTTTGGCTCGGCGGCCTGCCGCGAAAGATTGTCATCCGGTTAGCGAGCAACGGCAAGCAAGGTGCCACCTAACTTCTCAACCCGTATCGACCCCGCTGCGACTTGACCAGTCAGCCACCATGCGTCTAAATTTTGATCATTCAAAATCTATTTTTTTACGAATCGAAATCCCGTATGGTTTGGCTCCGCCCTTTCCTAACGCTGGCTGTCTGCCTAGCGATTGGCGCGACCGTGGGCGGGTATAGCTGGTTCGTCCGAAAGACGGCCCGAAGTGGCGTTTCATCGATGGTGGTCGGTGAGTTTTCGCGGACTGATCGGATGGACCGACGGCTATTAATCGTCTGTTCGACGACTCAGGTCGCCGATTTCGCTCGTCAAGTTGTCGGCGATCGTTGCGAAGTGCGGAGTGTCTTGGCGGCCGGGCAGGATCCACACTTGTACGAGCTAAAAACGGGTGACGCTGAACTCGTTGCCCGCGCGGACCTGTGTTTGGAAAATGGATGGCACTTGGAAGGTAAAGATTGGATGCGGCGACTTGCGACCCAGGCTCGCCGTCCGCTCGTCACTTGTTTAGAGGGCGTTACCCCATTGGCTGCGGAACCGGAGGGCGAAATCCGGGCAACTGGGACGGACGAGTCGCATGGCCCTGGGTTCGATCCGCATGCCTGGTTGTCGGCGCGCAACGCCATGGTGTATGTCCGAAATATCCGGGACGCGATCAAGCGTCTCGATTCGGCTCATGCCGCTGAGTACGACTCGCGAACGCGGCTTTACTTGGAGCAGCTCGAGCAACTAGACGCCTGGGCGCACGCCGAGATCGCTCGCATTCCGCCGGCCGCCCGAGTGCTGGTGACAAGCCATGATGCGTTCGCTTATTTCTGCCGCGATTATGGCCTCCGTGGCGCGGCCCCGACGGGTTGGAGCACGGGCGAGGAAATCGGTGGCGGCGCGACGGCCGAGCGACGTCGCGAGACCGTGGCGTCTATCCGCCAATTCGGTGTGAAGGCGATCTTCGTGGAGACGAGCGTCAATCCGAAGGCGGTTCGCGCCATCGCCGCCGATGCCTGCGTGCGGATTGGTGGCGAACTGTACTCGGATTCCATGGGGCCGCGCGGTTCCGCGGGCGAAACGTACCTTGGCATGATGCGGGAAAACATCGTCACGATCGTGGAGTCCCTGCGATGAACACGTCTGGCACTCCCGCGTCTGGCACTCCCGCGTCTGGCACTCCCGCGTCTGGCATTCCCGCGTCTGGCATTCCAGCCATTGAGATCGAACATGTGACGGTCAGCTACGGGCAGGTCGCGGCGTTGCTCGACATTTCCGTCGCCATCGCCTCGGGGCAATTGGTTGGTATCATCGGCCCTAATGGCTCGGGAAAATCAACGCTCGTCAAGGCTATCTTGGGCTTCCTGCGTCCCGATTTGGGGTGTGTCCGCATCTTCGGCCAGCCGCTCGAAAGGGCGGCCGGACGCGTGGCCTACGTGCCCCAACGGGGCGCGGTCGATTGGGATTTTCCCGTAACTGTCCGCGAAGTGGCGCTGATGGGGCGTTACGGACGGATCCCTTGGTGGCGAGAACCGTCGGCGGACGATTTTCAGGCCGCGGACGAGGCGCTTGAAACGGTGCGGATGGCCGAGTATCGCGATCGGCGGATTGGACAACTCTCCGGCGGCCAGCAGCAGCGGGTGTTCATGGCGCGGGCGATGGCTCAAGGAGCGGAGATTCTGTTGCTGGACGAACCGTTCGCGGGCGTGGACGCGGCCACCGAGCGGGCGATTCTGGAGGTTTTGTCCCGGATGCGGGCCGCGGGGCGGACCCTGGTGGTTGTTCATCACGACTTGGCGACCGCCGCCGAATACTTCGACAACCTGCTCCTCATCAAACAGCGTTTGTACGCGTATGGGCCGCCAGCGGCGGTCCTGGACCAGGAATTATTGGCGGAGGTGTACGAGGGACGGTTGCGAGTCTTTTCCAGGCTACTCGCCGGCCACGGGGAGGAGGCTCCATGAGCGACGTATGGAATTCGATGGCGGATTGGCACGCGAACCACGCCCATGTGGCGCGAGCGCTGCTCGCGGGCTCGCTGGTGTCGATTGTCTGCGGAGTCATGGGCTGCTTCATTGTTTTGCGGCGAATGGCTTTTCTCGGCGACGCGCTCGCCCATGCCATGTTGGCGGGAGTGGTGGTCGGGTATCTGATCATGAAACGGCTGTTCGGGCTCGAAGCACACGCGCCCGCCATGCTGTTGGGAGCTTTGCTCGCCGGCCTGGCGACCGTCGGGCTTGTC
>JBJTOW010000694.1:0-2732 GCA_046074805.1 Planctomycetota bacterium
CACTCCGGGCAGAGGTCTGCCGGTACGTGGCTCGCCTTCACACCAACTGCCCAAAAGCGACACCATCACAGCCAACGGCCAGCGGCCCGCCAGCACGTGAAGCTCCTCCTCTCGCCATTGTCCCGGCCGGTTTTGGAATCCAACAATCAGCTCGGGATGCCTAGCGGATTCCGAACATTCCGCAAGCCGCGCGTTGTCTGGCGTCGCGTGATTCGGCCACGCGTTGTCCGATCGCGCATCGTGCGGTCGCTCGTGGTCCCGTCGCGCGGCGTGCGGCGGAACGTTCTCCAGCCGCGTTGCTTCGACGACATCTCCGTGCGTGCGCAGCCACTCGCGGGCGGCGGCGAATTCGGGCGGCGAGCAGTCGCCGAACAGCAGGATCGACGGGCGATAGGACACGGCGGTCAATTCGCGGCGGAGACTTCTGGTGAGCGGACCGGACGCGACGTGGCGCCGTCCAGGGAATTACTCATCCGAGTATACGCGGGTGCTCTCCTCTTTGGTGACCGGTGTGGGCGACTCGTCGGAGGCGACCAAGACGCGGATGCGGGGATCGCCCTTGGCGGCGCCGCGAGCGCGGATTCGGTAGGTGGCTTGGGCGTTTGGCGCCAGCCGAGCGACTGGATCGATCAGCAGTTGCTGGCCGCGGACCGTGACCGCTGTGGGGCCGTCGCCGCCAGATGGCGTCAGTTCCGCCGGGAATTCAACGGCCACCCTTACTTGGGAAGCGGCTCGGGAACCGCGGTTTTGCAGCTTGATTTCATAAGTTGTTTCGCTGCCGACCTCGATCGGATCCGCCGTGTCGGCCACCGAGAACTGGATTTCAGACAGCGTTTCGACCAGCACAGGCTGCTCAAAGGCGTGTTCGAGCCGCAGATCGGCTTTGCCTTCCACGCGGATTCGCTGCTCGCCGGGTTCCGCCGGCACGACAACCAACTGCGAAGCGCCCATGACTCCCGAAGGCAACTCGGCGAGTCCCCACAGCACGGCATGACGCTGTGGATCGTACTGACCTTGATTTTCGGCGGAGAGGAACTTGAGACCGCGGGGAAGGTAGGCGATGACTTCGAGATTGGTCGCGGCCGCCGTGCCGGGATTGGCCACGGACACGCTGTAGGTCGCCTGGCGATCGAGATACCGGACCTTCGGACCCGCGATGCCGACTTGCAATTGCGGGGCGAGGATATCGAGCGACACGCGGTCTTCCGCCAATGTCTGCGACTCTTCCCTCGCCACAAACTGGCAGGCCGCCACGCCGGGACGCTGGGCCCGCAATGAGAGTTCGATCCGCCGCGTTTCGTTGGGACGGAGCACGCCGATGGGATACTCAAGTTCCGCGCCCGCCGGATGTCCCAGCGACTCGGGAAGCGTGGCTTCCAGCACGAGGTTGGAGGTGGCCCCGCTGCCACGGTTGGCGACCGCGAGCGTCAGTTTGACTTGATCGCCGATCAACACCCGTTCCGCGACTTGGTGTTCCACGGTCACTCGCGGCTGAGTCGACACGGTGCGCACGGCGGCTTGGCTGTGGAAGATGACTTGGGCGACGCTGCCGATTTCGCCTTCCTGTTCGGGAAGCAGTTGCAGGACGATCGTGGTTTCCTGTCCAGGGCCGAGCGCGCCGACTTGCCACCGGAGCACGCCATCGACGCCGCGGAGGCAGGGCGGGGCGGCTTCCAAGAACTTGGTGCCGCGAGGGATTTGGTCGATGACGACGATATGCTGCGCGGCCACTCGTCCAATGTTCTTCACCTTGATTTCAAAGCGAGCCGGTTTACCAACTTTGACTTCTTCAGGCGCCAGCTTTTGCAGTTCCAACATCGGCACCTGCGGCCCCTCTAAGCTCTTCGCGCCCGGCATCGGACTAGCGACGATCGGCACGCCTCCCATATCCGGCAACACGCCAGGCTCGGCGCCGCCGTCCGCGACGACGCTGCTGGATGCCGCACTGCCCACGTTGGGATTGCTGAAGTTTTGATTGTTCGAACTGGGACTGCCGGCAATGGGATTGATGGGCGTTGGCGGAGTGTAGGGGGGAGCAGGTGGTGGGGCCATCATCGAGGGCGATCCACCGCGGAACTGCGGCAGGCCGGGGCCGGCCGAGTTCGGTGCGGCGTTAGCTGCCGCGCCGCCAACGGCCCCAGCAACCGCGCCACTGAGCGTGCCGCCCACAGTTCCGCCAAGCGTGCCGCCGCCGACGCCGGCCGCGTTACCGATCGCGTTCCGTGTGCCGGGCGAGTTGCCAGGCGAGCCATCGGTCAATGCGCCGTCTGGGCTCAGATTTGGCGCGGCCTCGGGCGGCAGCCGAACATGTTCCTCCGGAGGCGACGGTTGAGGGCGCCGGGGTACCGGCACTAAGTCCACCGGAGCCGGGTCCGCCGGTGCTGGCTGGATCGGCGTGGTGGCCGGGACCGGTGGAGTTGTCGCCACGGGCGATTCCGAGGTCGGTTCGTCAGCCGCCAAGCCAGTACGCAAGGAATTACGGGAACGAGCGTTAGTGCCGGGCGTCGTTGTGGGCGACGGAGTGGACGCGTCGACATTTCCTGGGGCGTCCGCCAGGGTATCGTTCGAGCTGGTTGGTGCCGGCTGCGAGCCAGGACCGACAGGCTCGACGGCCGCTACGTCGCTTTCCCCCGCAGTATAAACAGTCGGTTGGCCTCCACGTGCACTTACCGAACCCCCATTCGCGTCACCGACCATCGCCCCACCCGCGTTCGGATCGTCCGCGCTCGGAT
>JBJTOW010000695.1:0-2844 GCA_046074805.1 Planctomycetota bacterium
GTAAGCCGCCCGGTTTTGGGCGATCCGGGTTCATTTCATTTCGCTTGCGGCGTTGCTTGTCGAGCGGCTCGGCGCCGAGTCTCTCGGTACGTCACCGGGCGGCTTGCGCCGCTCCGCTAGTTGTGGCTGGTTTGCGCGCTCACAAGCGGTGCGGCGCATACTAGCGGAGCGACGATGGAAGAGCCGACGGCTGTGGCGACGGGCGATTCAACTGTTGCAAGGCGAGTGCCGCGTTGGCGTGTTGCGGGTTGAACGACAGAGCGACTCGCAACCAGCCGACCGCCAAGTCGGGGCGGTCGAGCTGGATCGCCGCTAGGCCCAATTGATATCGCAACTCGGCGTCCTGTGGAGCGTTGGCGGCCTGCTCATGCAACTTCGTGAACCTGTCTCGCAACGCCTTGATCTCCTCGCTGACTTTCAGTTCCTGGTCCGCCTCCGTAATCTTCCCCAACCGTCTATAGACCTGAGAAAGCTTGAAACGAGCCGTGTAGTCGCGTGGGTGGCGGGTGATCGCTCTTCGCAAATGATCGGCCGATTCGTCGACCCGCCCCGCCTCCAGGCTCCGTGTCGCCGCCAACATCCGCGCGGAGAGATTGTCGGGCTCGCTCGCCAAGGCTCGGGCGATCAACGGATCGGCCTCATCGCCCTGCGTCAGTCCAATATGGCACTCGGCGGCCAACACCCAAGCCGCTGGCTCTTGCGGAGCCTCAGCCAAGGTCGCCAACGCCTCTTTGTATTCACGCTGTTTGGTTTGGCATTCCGCCAGTTCCAGCCGGATTTCGTTGGCACTCGACTGCCGAGGATCGCGTTTCAGCGACTCGAGATAACAGGTGATTGCCTCGCCGTAATGCTCAAAATCCTTATGCATCAGTCCCATTAACCGATGGGGTCGTGGATCGCGGGGATCCAGCTGCGCGATCGTGTCCAAGTGCGACAAGGCGTGATGGATCGCGCCGAGATCGTAGTAGCTGGAAGCGATCCAACGATGCGCGTCGATCGCGTTGGGGTCGGCTTCCAAAGCCCGCGACAATGGCTTGAGCGCTTCGGCTTGTTGACCGAGTTGGTAAAGCGCTTGGCCGGCGAGCGTCATCGTTCGCACATGCAGTTCCGGCACGTCGCGCGCAAAACGCAGTTCGTTCAAAGCCTCTTCGGGTTGGCCATCCAGCAAAAACAAGGCGCCTGCGAGAAAACGGCGATGCGGTTCGTACGCGGCGTTCCGCGGCCAATGGGGCAACTCCCGCCGAATACCCTCGGCGTCCCGCCGATCGGCCGCCGCCAAGCCACGGCGGAATCGTTGGCCCGCCGACCGCCAATACCACTGGGCCCCCAAGCCGGATACCAACACCGCCAAAAGACTCAACAAAACCACCAGCCGCCAGCCGCGACGCGGGCTTCGCGACGTGTCCGAGTTAACCGCCTGTGGAACAGTCGCCGACTCATTCATGTGGAAACCTCGACGGCTCGCGAATTTCCATCCCGAGCCGCCTCTAGCCAGCTGAGCGTAGCCCGCAAGACGGCCTCGGTCGCCTGCCAATGCAGCAAATGGCCCATGCCAGGAAACCGGACCACGGCGCCGTCGGCGAGGTTTTCCAGCAGCCAACGCGTGTCCTCGGGGCGTAGCATCCCGGCCACGGCCGTATCGGCTTCCAGCACCAGCGTCGGACAACGCGTCAGTTTCGCCAACGATGGGCCATCGTAACCGTCCAACCATCGGCCGTCGGCAATCGGAGGCAACACGAGCGGATCGAGTCGTTCCAAACAGTGCGCCATAAACCGGAGCGAGGCCGCGTCGCGCAACCGCCCCAGGGGTACTTCCGCCGGCTCGCCGGGTACGCGGATGGGCAACACCGCCAGATCGGCTCGCAGCTCCGCCGCCGACCGGCCCGGCCGAACCATACGCGCCATACCTTGAAATTGGCTGTGGTACGGTGTGCCGAAAATATCGCGACCCATTGTGTGGAACGGCGGATCTTCGAGCACCAGCGCCCGAGTTTTGTGGGGACGAGCGGCGGCTGCCGCTAACGCGACCATCGCGCCCAGCGAATGGCCGTAGATCGCGGCTGGCTCGTCGAACCGATCGAGCAGCGCGACGATATCGCCGACGTAGTCGACCACCTTATAGCCAGTGGACGCTCGATCCGATCCGCCGTGGCCGCGGAAGTCGACCGCGTGGATGGACCACCGCGTCGCCAACGCGGGCCATAGCGGCGCGAAGTCGGTCCATTGCCGCACAACCCCGTGCAACAAGATCAACGGCGGACCGTGCTTCGGTCCCTCCGCGATCCGCAGCTTCAGCCCGTTCAACTCCCAGAGTCGTTCAATAAACACTCGCTCACCGTCCGGTCTGATGGGAAAGTCCGCCGTCGTTGCCGCCTACTTCAATTCGACGATCCGCAGGCCGCCCGCGAGCACCTCGGCGTGGACCTCGCGGCATCCGTCGGGACCATCGCCGACCTCCAAACGATCGGTCGGCAGCAGCCGATCGACGGCCGATCGCAAGGCGGTTCGCGAGCGAATCGTCACCGGTTTACTCTGTCGGTAGTCGGTCGCCGTGATTCCCTGTTGCGGCTTGTCCTGGCCGGCCGGATTGATCAGCGTCACCATCCAGCCATCCCTAGCGCGGTTCACCATCCACTGCACATCGCCTTCGACTTCGATTGGCATCTGGCCACGGGTCAGGTGGGCGAGCAGTCGCGGCACCATCGGTACCGCGCGGCGGTCGAGGCCCATGCCGCGCGGTATCGACAGATAGACGATG
The DNA here is from genome assembly GCA_046074805.1 of Planctomycetota bacterium. Taxonomy (GTDB): domain Bacteria; phylum Planctomycetota; class Planctomycetia; order Pirellulales; family Pirellulaceae; genus CAIXSC01. Next base: position 2,759 of record JBJTOW010000695.1, read on the forward strand.
CGGCCCTGGCCTCGATCAGCCGCCGCGCAGCACACGGCGCCGTCCGGCGTCCGAGCGAGCGGTCGCCAGCCAGCGGCCGAGCCCGC
>JBJTOW010000696.1:0-3468 GCA_046074805.1 Planctomycetota bacterium
GTAAGCCGCCCGGTCCGCGAGCCGCTTGATGTGATCATTGAGCCAGGTACCTCGACGCCAACGTTTTGGCGGCGGGGCAACACGCATTCGCTCCGCTGCCGGGCGGCTTACGCCGCTCCGCTACAAGGATCGTGATCGGGCGGTTCAGGCCGATTCCGCCTAGAACCGGCCGCTCGCGCGGCTCGGCTGATGAAAATCCATTGTTGCCAGGCGCTGTGTTGTTCGTTGCTGTTGGCCGAAGGCCAACTTCACCGTAGCCTGGGACAACTCCCCAGGTGGGTGGTTTGGCATAGGAGGGGTAACGGCCAACACACCCCAACCAACCGCCTTGCACCCAAACACCTCCCTGCGGTTGTTTGAAGGCCAACCTCAACCGAACGTGGCGTTTTGGAAGGGACGTCTTCGCAGCAATTCCTTGACGTCGGCCACCGCCTCGATGCCGGCCGATGCATCGACGCCAGCCCAATTCATCTCCGTGGCTGAGGTGAGGTTGGCCTACAGCCAACCGGGGTCGTTGGTTGGATGGGAGTCCTGGGGCGTTGCCCCAGGCTACGTTGAGTTTGGCCTTCGGCCAAAACAAGCGCAGGTTGCCACACGTGATCATCCGCCCGACCATCGCGGCTCGGCGGATGAGGCCGCTGGCGCGGCTCGGCGGATGAGGGCGGCGGGTGGGATCGTTTCCTGTGTTGTTACAGCGGCGAGTGCTTCGGCCCGGCGAATGCCAGCCTTCGATCTTGGCATCGGAATTGCTCCTACTTTTGCGTTTTGGACCGCGTCACCGTGGTTCAAAGGCACCTCCTTAGAGGGGAATGGTAGCGGGCGTCCCGTTTGTCATCGGTCTCGTCCCTTGGTAGATTCTTGCCCATGCGTAAAGGAGTCGCCGTATCGCCGGGAGTGGCCGTCGGCACGGCTTATTGTATCCACGAGATTTTCGTCAATCCGGACACCCAGCGTCTGGAGGAAGCCGACGTCGCGTCGGAACTCGCCCTGTTCGAGGAAGCACGCGAAAAGGCCGGGGATGAACTGCGCGCGATGGCGATCAAAGTCGCCAGCCAGATTGGCGATAACGCCGCTCGGATCTTCGCTGTCCACGAAACGATCCTCCGCGATCCGGTGTTCAGCCGGAAGATTCGGCATTGGATCGTCGAGGATCGCCTGAAAGCGGCCGCCGCGCTCGCCCGACTGCTCGACGAATACTCGACGCTGCTCTCCCGCACCGGCGACGATTACCTGAAGGAACGCATCAGCGACATTCGCGAAGTGGTGACGCGGGTGAGCGCCCATCTGACCGATGTCCTCAAACCGCAACTCAATCCGCTGACCGGCAGTCTAATTGTCGTAGCCGACGAGCTCCTGCCGTCGCAGGCGGTGGCGTTGGGCGACATCGACGTCCGGGGGATCGTGACGCAGGGCGGCAGCCAGACCAGCCATGCGGCGATTGTCGCGCGGAGCCGCGGGATTCCCGCCGTCTGCGGCGTCGAAGGCGTGCTGCGGCATATCAAGACGGGCGACACCGTGGTCGTCGATGGGCGGGAAGGCCATGTGCTGGTCAATCCGCCGCCCGAGACGGCGTCGGCGTTCCGGAAACTGGAACGCGAGTTCTTCCATTTGAAAGATCAGCTAGCGGCCAATCGCGAGCATCCGGCGGTTACGGCCGACGGCGAGCGGTTGGAGCTGTTGGCGAACATCAACAGTGTGGCCGACGCCCGAGCCGCCTGCGCGATGGGCGCGACCGGCATCGGGCTGTTCCGCACCGAATACCTGTATCTCACCCACGCCAGCGTTCCCGATGAAGAGGAACAGGTGGCCGTATATCGGGACATTATCGATGCCAGTCCGGGGCATCAGGTCACAATCCGCACGCTGGACATCGGCGGCGACAAGACGGTCCCGTATTTGGGCCACACGCATCAGGAGGCGAATCCTTTCCTGGGGTGGCGTAGCATCCGCTTGTCGTTCGAACACCCGCAGTTTTTCACGACGCAGCTCCGGGCCGTGCTGCGGGCCGCTCATCATGCCCAATCGCGGAGCGGGTCGGTGCGGCTCATGTTTCCCATGATCACGACCGTCGAGGAGATGCGGCGGGTGCGGCGGATGGTGCATCAAGCCGCGACGCAACTTCAGGAAGCGGGCAAGCCGTACGCGACGGTGCCGATCGGCATGATGCTGGAAGTGCCGGCGGCCGCGGTCTCGATCGAGGCGATGTTGCGGCACACGGACTTCGTGTCGGTGGGGTCGAACGACCTCGTGCAATACTTGATGGCGGCGGACCGAGACAATCCGAAGGTGAGCCATCTCTGCCAGCCGCTCGCCCCGCCCGTCCTGCGGCTGCTCAACCATGTCATCAAGGCGTGCCGCGCGCGAAACAAGCCGCTCACCGTGTGCGGTGAAATGGCCGGCCAACCGCGGGCGTTCGTGCTGCTGCTGGGCATGGGACTCCGCAGCTTCAGCATGAGTCCCGCGTTCATTCCTTCCATCAAGGAACTGGCGAACCATGTGACGGTGGCGGATGCCCAGGCGATCCTCCGCCGCGCCTTGAAACGCTCGACGATCCGCGGCGTCCAACGGCTGCTGGGCGACGAACTTAAGCGGCTCGCGCCCGACCTCGCGCTGCTGGATATCTCCACGCCGTAGCCGCGCCGATCCCGAGCCGCGACGCGAACTCGGCGGTGCTCTTTCCGCAGCGCTCGTTCCGCGACGCGAACTCAGCGGCGCTCGTTCCGCAGTGCGAACTCAGCCGGTCTCCATGTCGCGGAGCGAGCGGCCGAGCCGTTTTGGCTTCGATTCGCCGCGTGGGGTCGTTGGCGTCGAGTCTGGCATTGGGAGGGCTTCGGATCGCCGCGCCATTTCGAGCAGTCGCGGTTTGACGTCGTCGGCGTCGGTCGGTGAGCCGATCTGTTCGAGCGCGTCGGTAACGCCGAGCAACACCGATTGGCGCACGCCTTCGCGAATCCATCCAAACACGTTAAAAGAACTCATCGCCCTGTCCTCCATGAAATCCGGCGATCCGAATGCGGCGCAGGTAAAACTTTCCAGACGCCTGCCGACGGTATCACTCGGCGTTTTTCCTGTCCAGATCGATTGGGGGGAAGCCTTGGCCGCGAATGTTCGCCTCGATCTCCGCGCGCCGCTCCGGGTTCCGCCGCATTTCCGACAGGTAGACCCGCATGTCGCTGACGAATTGCGCTCGCGGCTCGGGGTCGCGTCCATGATCGCCCGTTTCGTCCATCCATCGATCGAGGCGTTTGCGGAGCGTTTCGAGCGTCCCGCGATGCGCGGGATCGGCGGCCAAGTTGTGGATCTCCCAGGGATCGGCGGCCAGATCGTACAGTTCCTCGGCGGGACGGCGCGGCGCGAACAGGGTTTGCTGAACGGCGTCCAAGAGACCGTCCGCATGCGCTTTCCGCAGCGCGATCAAGCACGGCTTGTGGTCCTTGTAGGCGTTTGGCTGCAAATGCGGCCGCTCGG
>JBJTOW010000697.1:0-2856 GCA_046074805.1 Planctomycetota bacterium
TCGGTCCTGGTTGTCGTCTCCTGGAATGACTCGGCCGTCGTAGATTTCGTACTGGCGCCGGCCGTTGCGCACATCGCGGAGATTGCCATCGATCACTTCCGGCAGCGGCGACATGATGCCCGTGACATACCACCGCGCTTCGGACCGGTCCAAATCCTCCCAGTTGGGCCGCGCGTCCGGATACTTTCCGGAACGATCCTGGTAATAAAAGACATCGCCATGATCGCGATACTGTCCGACAAGCTCGGGCGTCAAGTCGCGGGAACCGCGGGAGACGGCGCGGAGGAAGTCCAGTTGCGCGCCATCCGGCAAGCGGATGTACATCCGGTCGAGACCGGGGAAGTTCATCGTGATGATCTTGTCCTCATTGCCCGCCCAATCCGGGGTCGATGCCGTCGTGGTCTCGTTGCCGTTAATGACGCGAATCGTTTGCGCGTTTTCATAGCTGAAGTTGTAGAGCGGCATGTAGCCGAGGTAGTCGAGAACCGCTTGCCGTTGGTCATCGGTTAATCCGGCAAAGGCGGTGCCTACGGGAGGCGGCGTTAGCGGCTCGCCTTGGCCCATGGCCAGGTTTTCCCGCAGGACAAGACCGTTCGGCATCCGCCGGTAGGTCGTCCATGGCAGGATCTCGTTTTCGTAGTCGATGTTCTGAACGAAGAATTCGCGTTGGATCGAGCCGTTGTAGAAGCCATCCTGCTTCAGTTTCACATCCATGGTGTGATACTCGATGCCGATCTTGATTTGCTGGACACCGTTCTGCTCCGTCACCGTCGTGGTGACCTCGGTCATCTGCTTGACCGTGGTGAATCCGTCCAGCACTTGCACTGGCCCCGTCAACACTTCGTAAGTGTGCGGCACAGTCACGATCACCGGCGTCGTCACCGTGCTCGTATTGGGGCTTAGCACGACGTCTGCCGCCAGACGCACGTCGGTGCCCGCGACCACGCGAATGTCCCCCTTGGCGTCCAAAATACCCGAGCGGATGACGGAAACCGAACCCGCCGTGAGCGACGCCGGCGCCAAAGTGGCGCTCGTCAACGTCGCCAGGGGCCAACCGCGGTTGATGCCCGCGTTGACGCGAATGTCGTCGCCTGACTGGATCACGCCGGTAAGTTCCACGTTCGACACAGCATTGATGACGAACAGCGAATCGCTGGCGCCATAGCCGATGTGCGCCACGCTATTCGCCAAAAGGTGAACCGATTGGCCACCGATGATGACCGCCTTCTCGGTGGTGGTCATGTTGGCGGCGCGGATATCGATCGTCCTCATCGCTTGGAAACGGCCGCCGATGCGAATGTCCCCCTTGGCGTCGATCGTCGCCGACTGCATGTCGGATTCCACGCGGCCATTGGCCGCGCGAATGGCGCCGAACATGCCGTTAAGCAACAGTTGATTGGGAACCGCGATCCGCAAGTTGGCAGCGTCGAGCGTACCGCCACCGAGTCGTACCGGGGCGCCACCGAACACGGGCGTGGCACCGCTGGCAAGCACAGCGCCGCCCGCGTCGACGAAATCGCCGTTGGCATTCACCAAGCGGCCTTGCTCGTCGATTAACCGACCTTGGCTGTCGATCAAGTTCCCGTCCGCGTTTGTGCGGAGTAGCAGCGGGGTGACTTCCAATCCGACCGCCGTGCTGAACGATCCCATGCTGGAAATGTCGAGCACATCGGCGGCGTCCAACAGTCCGTCGACAGTCACCTTTCCGGCGGCGCGGAGTTCGATGTCATTGCCGATCTGCTGCGTGCCGACTGTTCCATAGACTTCAATTACGCCGTCGGAGAGCAGTGACACCTTCGACTCGGGGCCGCCGTGCGCTCTTGCTTCCGGCGTTGGGTCGCCCTGCACGTTGCTCAGACTGCCGATCAGGACCTTGCTGTTCGCGCCGAGCGTCCGCGCCATGAGCGCGATATCGCCTGTGGCGTTGACCACACCGCCGAAGGTCACGAGCGTGCCAGCGGCATCCGGCGCAAGTCCGCCGACCGTCACATTGTCGGCGAGCATCGACACCTTGGCGCCGGCGCCCGTCCACGTTGTGGCCCCGTTGCTGCCGATCGTTCCGCCACCCACAACCGTGCCGATGACGGTGATGTCGCCGCCCGCCGTCAGTTCCAAGCTGCTATTCGTGTTGCGGGCGAACAGTTGGGCTCCTGCGGCGACCTCGATCCAACCGCCAGCGTTGACCCGCATGTACTGCGCCGCACCCACGCGGGCGCCGCGATTTTCGTATCCGCCACCGTCCTTGGCCGTGACGAGGCCGAAGCGGATGTTGCCCGGAGCCGTAATGTCCCAGCCGGAATTGGCGCCGGTTTGCGTCGCGACCATGCCGTCGAACACGACGTCGTTGGGCGAAATGACTTGCACGGAGCCCGCGAGCGACAGGTTGCCCGCCATCCGGACACCCGTGCCGGCGGGATTGGTCGCCTTGAAGACCATGGAGTAATCGGTGGCGCTCGCGCTCGTCGCCGTCGACACAATCCGGCCGCGGAAATCGATCGACTCGGCTTCCAAAGCGAACTTGCCCGACGTGCGGAAGCCCCCGTTCGGTCCCATCGTCACTTTTCCGACGGTCGACACGAGGTTCAGGCCGGAGAACTCGTATTCGATCCCCAAGTCCAGGTCAACGTAGATGTCCTGGTTGGCGGTGATCGACAACGCGCCCTTGTTGAGCGAACGCACTTGGCCGCCGGCGATCAGGTTTACGCCGGGGTTTGTCCCGCCAGCGATGCTGGCGTCGAGCACGATTTCATCGCCCGCTTCGATAACGCCACTCACACCGATGTTGCTGTACTGCGTAACCCTGATGTCAGCGCCCACCGCCGGCGCGATCAAGTCGCCGAGAATCCGCGCGTAGCC
>JBJTOW010000698.1:0-2593 GCA_046074805.1 Planctomycetota bacterium
CTCGCACTTGCTCGTAGGTTGGCGATACGGTCGTGTCCTTAGGCGTCTTGCCGATCTCCTCCGCCGTTCCACGTCCACCAGCCGAGACCAGCTTCCGCAACTCGCGCACGCGCTGCACCAACGCCTTCACGCCAGCGGGCACGTCGAGCGGGGCGGAGCCAAGTTGAGCGGCGGCCGCCTCGAGGACTTCCCGCACGTGATGGGCATGGGCCTCGGCCTTGGATCCCGTCAGGGCGACGATCCGGCGAGTTCCCGCCGCCACGCCTTCTTCCACGACGACTTCAAAGGCTCCCACTTCCCGAGTGTTGTCCAAGTGCGTGCCGCCACACAATTCGCGGCTGAACCCGCCCATCGACACCATGCGAACGGGGTCGGGATACTTTTCGCCAAAGAGCATCATCGCGCCGGCCTTGCGGGCCTCGGCCAGGGGAACGTGCTTCCAGCTGACCGGTTCCGCCGCCGCGACCTGCGTCTTCACATCCCGCTCGACAGCCTGCACCTGCTCCGGCGTCAACGCTGATAGATTGGCGAAGTCGAACCGCAACCAATCCTCGTCGACCTTCGAGCCTTGTTGCTGGGCGTGCTGGCCCACATTTTTCTGAAGGGCGTAATGCAGGATATGGGTCGCCGAGTGAGCTCGACGAATGCCTTGGCGCCGGGCTCGATCAACTTGCGCTGTGCCTTTCGCCCCGGCCCTCAAACGTCCCTCGACCAAGTGGCCAACGTGCAGGAACAGGTCGCCGTCCTTTTGCGTGTCGGTCACTCGAAAACGGTAACCATCGCCCACGATTTCACCGCTGTCACCGACCTGGCCGCCGCTTTCGCCGTAGAACGGGGTACGGTCGAGCACCACGGTCACGGGCTTTTCGTGGCCGACTTCGGTCAGTTCATCACAAAGATGGTCCTGGGCCACGATACCTTTGAACTCAACCTCGGCCTCGGTGGCCTGGTACCCGAGGAACTCGGTTTCGTGCAGCGCCTTCTTGAGCGCTTCGATCGGCCCGGTCTTGAAAATGACGAACTGGTCGCTGCCGGAAACATCGCCGTGCTTCTCCATCTCGCGGCGGAATCCGGCCCAGTCAAACGTGAAATTCCGTTCGGCGGCCATCTGTTCGAACAGTTCGGGCGGCACGCCATAAGTTTGGTAGAGCCGTGCGGCGTCCTCGCCCCGCACCACCGCTCGACTGCCTGACTGCATGTCGCCGAAGATCCGATCGATGTGGGCCAGACCAGCGTCGATCGTGCCAAAAAAGTTTTCCTCTTCCTTGCGAATCACACCCTGAACCCGCTCGATGGTCGCGCCCAGTTCCGGATAAGGCGTCTTCATCGACGCCGCGACCGCCGGTACCAACTTGTAAAGGAACGGTTCGCGGAGCCCCATCAACCGGCCGTCCAAAACGGCGCGGCGGAGCAACCGTCGAATCACATACCGCTCCTCCTTGTTGCCCGGGTTGACGTTTTCATGCACGGCGAACGCGCAGGCCCGGATGTGGTCGGTGATCCGCCGCAAACGCCGGCCGTTGTCGTCCGCCGCGACGTATTTGAGCGAGCAGATTTCCGCCGCCGCGTCGACGATCGGCAACAGGATGTCGATGTGGTAGTTCGTTTCCACTCCCTGCAACACCGACGCGCAGCGTTCCAACCCCATGCCCGTGTCGATGTTCTTGCTCGGCAGCGGACGCAGATTCGCCGGCGGGTTGCCAACCCGGTTGAATTGCGTGAAAACCAAGTTCCAGATTTCGACCGATTTGCCGCCTTTCGGGTGGAAGAAAATCTCGCTGCAAGGACCACAAACTCCGTCCGGCCCCTTGCTGGGCGCGCCCGCCGGCCAGAAGTTGTCGTCCTCGCCCATGCGCTCGATGCGGTCAAGCGACAGGCCGATCTCCTTGTGCCAAATGTCGGACGCCTCGTCATCGTCCAGATAGACGGTCACGGTCAATTGGTCGGCGGGAATTCCCAGCCACTTCTTCGCCGTCAGAAACTCCCAAGCCCAATGGATGGCGTCTCGCTTGAAGTAGTCGCCGAAGCTGAAATTCCCCAACATCTCGAAAAACGTGTGGTGATAAGCGGTTCGACCCACGTTGTCGATGTCGCCGGTGCGCAAACACTTTTGGCAAGTGGTGGCTCGCGTGAATTCGAGCTTGACCTTGCCCAGGAAATGATCTTTGAACTGGTTCATGCCCGCGGGAGTGAACAGCACCGACGGATCCCAGGTCGGAACCAGCACGTCGCTCGGCTTGCGGACGTGTCCCTTGGTCTCGAAAAAGGCGAGATACTTCTCCCGGAGTTCATCGGTCTTCATGGCGCCTGGGCTTTCTCGAAGGAAAATCGCTAATTTGGACGGCGCGTATGATATCGCCTACAGGAAAGGCGGAAAAGGCAGAACACCCGCCCAAACGCTTCCGAACGGCGTCAGCCGTCGGTGAAACACGATGGCGATCGACGAGCGTTCGACTTTGGAACGGACTTGCGACGGACTTGCGACGCCTGAGTTTGGGGGCGTCTTCGATCCGCTCGCGCCGGTCGGTTCCACACGCTTGGCTAGCGGTCTCATCTCCCGGGTTGTCAAGCTCCCGTTCGCCAACGACACTGG
>JBJTOW010000699.1:0-5482 GCA_046074805.1 Planctomycetota bacterium
GCACTATGTGTTGACGGGCGAATGGCAACCCGGCGGTTTTTTCGACAAGGTGGCGTCGCGAACCGATTGGCCGAATTACGCCGGCGCGCTCGCCTATCTGCGGCCGCGAAGCGACGGCATCCCCAGCGGCGTCAATCTGCCGACGTTTCTCCGCGAGGGGCCGCTTACGTGGCCCGGCCAACACGCGGGCTTGCTCGGGCCGACCTACGATCCGTGGCAAATCACGAGCGATCCGAACGATCCGAAGTTCCGCGTCGACGCATTGACGCTTGCGGCGGGCCTGACCGCCGAAAGGATTGGCGAACGGCAGGCGTTGTTGCGGGAAATCAACCAACAACGCGACGAGCTCGGCCAGCTTGCCCAGACCCAGCGGCTGCGTCGCGACCAGCAGTTGGCGGTTTCGATTTTGACATCGAGCGGCCTGGCGCAGGCCTTCGAGTTGGATCGTGAGTCGGCGGCGACGCGGGACGCGTATGGCCGGCACACGACGGGCCAGTCCCTGCTGCTGGCCCGGCGTTTGGTCGAGGCGGGTGTTCCGATCGTGCAGGCGAATATTGGCCGAGTGCAGACTTGGGACAACCATGGCAACATTTTTCCGACGTTGAAAGACCGGTTGCTCCCGCCGCTCGATCAGGGAGTCGCCGCGCTGCTCGACGATCTCGAATCCCGCGGGATGTTGGACGACACGTTCGTCATGATGCTCGGCGAATTTGGCCGGACGCCGAAGATCAACAAAGAACGCGGCCGCGATCATTGGGGGCCGTGCTTCTTTGGCGTATTCGCGGGTGGCGGCGTCCGCCCCGGCCAGATCATCGGCCGCTCCGACGACCAGGGCGCCTATCCGGCGACCCGCGCGTTCACGCCGGAAGACATCGGCGCCACGGTCTATCATCTGTTAGGCATCCCGCCCGGCACGATCGTCCGCGACCGGCTCGGCCGCGAGCTGCTCCTGAACCGGGGCGACGTGATCGCACCGCTGTTTAGCGGCGCCGAAACCTAGTTGGCCCGCTCAAACTCGGTCGGTTGCCGCCGCCCTCGTTTACCGCCAATACCGTTCAATGTTCCGTAAACATCTGCGGGATAGAAGTTTGCGTCGCGGTTTTTCGGGGCGGTTGGAACCCGATCGTCAACAGTGCTACGGCACGTTTTCACGGGCGGTCAATCGTTGCCGATCCTTTGGCCGAAGGCCAAACTCACCGTAGCCTAGGGCAACGCCCTAGGACGCGTGACCGCCCCATCGCATTGGTTGGCTGAAAGCCAACCTCACCATCCCCAATGGGAGGGATTAACGAGAGTCAGCCAATTGCCTCAACATGAGCCCTTCTGAAGTGACACCATGGGTTGAGGTTGGCCTTCAGCCAACCAAAGGTAGTTGTTTGGGTAACTCGCGTTTTCCCAGGGTGTGTTACCTGGCCCACCTGGGGCGTTGCCCCAGGCTACGTTGAAGTTGGCCTTCGGCCAACAGGTACAATCGTCCTTAACTTGGGGTGAATCCGAGTGTCTTTATCCCTCCCTGTTTCGGCAGACGCAAGCTTTAGAGCAACAGTGACCTAAAGCAAATTGAACGGTATTGCGTTTAGCGGCGCGGCATAAGCCGCCCGGCCGTTTTTTAGCGGCGCGGCGTAATCCGCCCGGCCGCCGTTTAGCGGAGCGGCATGAGCCGCCCGGCCGTCGTTTAGCGGAGCGGCGTGAGCCGCCCGGCCGTCGTTTAGCGGAGCGGCGTGAGCCGCCCGGTAGCGTTGCGAAAGCGGCCTCTACCGCAAACGCGCACTCGGTTTGCGCAGGCATTCGGCGTTCGCATCGAGCGACTCTCCAGGCAATCGCCTCGCTAGATCTTTCCCAATCCGGACATTCGCCGAAATCGGAAAAGGCGACGTCTGCGCAATCGGCGCAAATACGGGAAGCCCAAGTCCTCTGCTGTCCGATACCACCTTGTGGATTACCCAAATACTGAGGAACTTGCCGAATGTCCCCTGAGCATAAGACGCAACGGTCGGGTTTTTGGTCGTGGCTAAGTGGAGCGTGCGGCGGTGCTTCTGGCGGCGGTGAAGGTCGCAAGGCGCGGGCTGGTTCGCCGTCGCGGCAGCGACGACGCGTCCGCGTGGGCGGTGGGGCCGCTGGCGGTGGCCACTCCAGCAGCGGCATGCGGCGTTTCTTACGGCTGGAACCGCTCGAAGACCGCGCCCTGATGGCCATTACCGATTTGGCGTCGCTGAGCGGCCGAGTGTTCAAGGACGCGACCGGCAACGGATTTACGCCTGGAGAGCAGGTCGTCGGCGCCACCGTGCAACTGTTCGTCGATGACGGCGACGGCGTGTTCGAACCGGGCGCGGGCGACGCGGCGTTCTCCACGCCTTCGGCCACCACCGACGAGAACGGACTCTACCGTTTCAATCGGCTGAGTGCCGGCAGTTACTGGGTCCGGCAAACGGCCCAAACCGTTGGCTCGGTGACGCTGGCGGAATCCCGCAACTTGGTTGTCATCACCGCCGACGACGCCGATGGCGTACTGGGTTCGACGACGATCGACGCGTTCGATACGCCATCGCCGATCGTCTCCGCGACTTTGACCACTCCGGGGAGCGCTGTTCAAACCGGCCTGCCGGCAGCGGAAGTGGTCGGCGGAGAACGCGACTTGGAAGCCGTGATGACGGGCGAGCCGAACTCGACCGAAACAGTCAGTTTGTTTGTCCTGGGCGGACAATTGAACATCGAAGCGCCGGTGAATGCGATCGGCACATATCGAGTGACGTGGGATGGCGACGATGGTAATGCGACGATCGTCGATCCGATTGGCTTAGGAGGCGTCGATGTAACCCAGAGCGGCGTGAACGAAGGCGTCCTTATGCGTTACCGCGTTGACCAAGCGGACGCGACGATCAACTTGCGGGCGTTCTCCGGAGCCGGCAACGTTTCCACCGCCACCATTACAGGTATCACGCCCAATATCGCTATCGAACAGTTCATACCGTTCAGCTCGACGGCCCCGGACGCGGCCCGCTTCCAGACGACGTCCGGCACGGGCGCCAACGCCACCAATCTTGGCGCCATGCAATTGGAGGTCGATGCGGACATCGTCGGCATGGACGCGATCGTCGAGCTCGTGGGGCTCGTCGGGCCGACCGTGCGTTCGCAAAACTTCGCGAACTACACGCCCACCGACCTCGCGGTTACGAAATCGGTGAATAACCCGTCGCCGACCGTCGGGAGTCAAATTCAATACACGATCACCTTGGTGAACAACGGTCCGAATCCGGCGACGAACGTCGTGGTCACGGACCAGCTCCCGTCGGGCGTCACGTTCGTATCGTCCAACGCGCCAGCGGGCACGACTTACAACAGCACCACGGGCATTTGGACCGTCGGCAGCGTCGCTGTGGCGCAAACCCGCACGCTGCAGATCACCGCCAACGTCACGGCTCCCGGCGTGGCGCTCAACGAAGCCCGCATCACGGGCGTCGATCAAAACGACGAGATTCCCGGCAACAACACCGGTTCCGCCACGACCACGACGCCGGTTGTCGACATCGCGATCACGAAGGCGGTCGACGACTCGACGCCCAATCGCAACCAAACCGTCACCTTTACGGTCACGGCGGCCAACACGAGCTCCACGACCAACGCCACCGGAGTGGTGGTCGCCGATACCTTGCCGGCCGGCCTGACGTTCGTCAGCGCGACGCCCTCGACCGGTTCCTTCAGCAACGCGACCGGATTGTGGACGCTGGGCAATCTGGCCGCCAACGCCAGCGCCACATTGCAGATCGTCGCCACAGTCAGCGTCGCCACGCCGCCCGCCAACGGCACGATCACGAATACGGCCACGCTCTCCGCTGTCGATCAAACCGATTCGAACCAAAACAACAATAGCGGCAGCCAAATCCTCACGCTCAATCGGCTCGACATCGCCGTCAATAAAGTCATCGTTACGGGCAGTGCCACGCCGAACCGGGACGAACAGGTGACATTCCGAGTGACGGCGACCAACAACGGCCCCATTCCCGCGACCGGCTTGCAACTCACCGACCTGCTTCCCGCCGGCCTCGCTTTCGTCAGCGCTTCGGCCTCGGGCACATCGACCTATGCGTCGGCGACGGGTGTCTGGAACATTGGCAACTTGAGCAACGCCGCGGGCTCGAATGTCGCCACGCTTGATGTCGTCGCCCGCGTCACGGGTGCGGGACCGGCGATCCGAAACGTGGCTCGCGTCACGGCGCTCGACCAGTTCGACACCAATTCCAACAACGATGCAGAAGGCGAGGATGTTTCGCCCCGCAACCTGGATTTGGCGGTGACCAAAACGGTTGACGACACCACGCCTAATCAAAACCAGAATGTGACCTTCACCGTTACCGTCACCAATCTCAGCACCACCTTGGGGGCGACCGGCGTGCGGATCGCCGACGCGTTGCCGACGGGATTGACCTTCGTGAGCGCCACGCCGTCCACCGGCACCTACACGAGCGGCACGGGGATTTGGAATGTCGGGTCGCTCGGGAGCACGGCCGGCACGAACTCCGCCACGCTGCAGATCGTCGCCACGGTCAGTGGCCAGTCGCCAATCATCAACGAGGCTTCGTTGGACAATGTCGACCAATTCGACACGGTCTCCACGAATAACCGCCAGTCCGTCACCGTTACGCCCAATGTGCTCGACCTGGCGGTGACGAAAACCGTCAATGACAACACGCCCAACCGCAATGAAAACGTGACGTTTACGGTGACCGTGACCAACGCCTCGGCGATCAGCGCGACGAATGTGGAAATCACGGATTCGCTGCCGGCGGGATTGACGTTCGTGAGCGCGACGCCATCGACAGGCACTTATAACAATGCCACGGGCGTTTGGACGCTCGGCACGCTGACGAACACCGCTGGGCAAAACTCGGCGACATTGCAGATCGTCGCCACCATGGCGAGTTCGACCGCCGTCACCAACACGGCGCGGCTCTCGGGCGTTTCCGAACTGGACACGAACGCCACCAACAACACCGCATCGGTGCTTGTCACCCCCAATGTCGCCGACTTGGCGATCACCAAGACCGCCTCGCCCACGCTGGCTGGCCCCAACAATGAAACCGTGTTCACGCTGGCCCTGAGGAATAACGGACCCGCCGACGCCACCGGCGTGCAAGTGACCGACCTGCTGCCGGCCGGGATGTCGTTTGTGGGAGTGGACTCGTCCACCGCCGGTACGACCTACAACAGCGCGACCGGAATCTGGAATGTCGGAGCGTTGAGCGCGACCGCCGGCCAGAACACGGCCAGTTTGGCGATTCGTGCCCGAGTCACCTCGACGACCGCCGTGTCGCTCACGAACACCGCCGAGGTCACTCAATCCAACCAGATCGATCCAGTCGACACGAACAACCGCAGCTCGGCGACCGTGACGACGCGACAGCTCTCGAAACGCCTGTTGCTCGCGGATACGGCGATCGTGCCGTAAGACGATGGATCAGGAAACCGGCCGCTCGCGCGGCTC
>JBJTOW010000700.1:0-7615 GCA_046074805.1 Planctomycetota bacterium
GTCGGCGACCCGTTCAAGGATACGAGCGGCCCGAGCCGCAACATCCTCGTGAAGCTGATGAGCATGGTGAGCGTCGTGGTCGCTGGGTTGGTGGTCCGTTACAGCCTGATCGCCCTCGGCATCCTGTAACTGGTCGCCCAAGAAAGGTCGGGGAGTGGCAAAGTCACCCGCAGAGTCCGTGGAAGAAACCAAAGCCCGTATGACAGAACCTGTGTCGGCAGCCGACGACCCTCCAGTGGCCGACGGCACCGGCACCACCGCCGAAACCGCATTCGATCCCGTTGCGGCGGGATCCTTCGCGGATGGTCCCTCTGGAAGTGAACCGGCGGCGGGTGATCCAACTACGGGTGATCCAAACTTGGATGGACCGACTGTGGGTGAGCCCGCTGCGGTTAACGCTTCGACGCAGGCATCGACCGCCGTCGAGGCGGTGACGCCATCGGCGAGTCTCACGCGGGCGAGGGCGATCGCCAAGCTGGCGGCCGACAGCCAAGCGACCGACGTGATGATTCTCGACTTGCGAAAGCGAACCGCGTTGTTCGACTTCTTCATTGTGGCGACCGGCAAGAGCGGTCGGCAACTTCGGGCTATCGCCGACGAGGTCGACGATTTGCTCCAAAAGCAACTGGGCGAAAAGCGGTTGCACATCGACGGCTACCAGGACAGCCGCTGGATCGTGCTCGACTACGGCGATCGCGTGATCCACCGGTTCGACCGCGAGATGCGCGACTTCTATCGCATCGAAGACCTGTGGAGCGACGCTCCAAGGGTGCCGCTGAGCTAGCCCAGCGGCCGCGCAACGACACGACGGACTTTTTCTCGGTCCGTCGCCGCCCTTCTTCGTACGACGGACTTCCCAGTCCGTCGCTGAACGTTGGGACGGACTGGAAAGTCCGCCAAAGTTGTACGTGCTCACCGCGCGACGGACTAGGAAGTCCGTCGTACAACAGATCGACTGACTCGGAAGTCCGTCATACCTTGGGGCCGCCAAATTACTCGATAATCGTTCCGCGGGGATACGAACCGAGCACTTCGAGGCGGACGCAGCGGCGGCGCAACGCCTCTATCGCGCGTCGCGGGGCGGCGTCGGCTTGATGCCCTTCAAACTCGGCGAAGAAGAAATATTCGTTTGGCGCCGCAGGCGATGGGAACGACTCAATCCACGTCAAATTCAGTCCGTGTTTCTTGAACACTACCATGGAGTCCGCCAGCGCCCCGGGCCGATGCGGCAGCTCGAACATCAGCGATGTCTTGTCGTGGCCGGTGCGTTTCGGGATGTCGGCGCCGCCGATCACCGCGAACCGCGTCAGATTATTCGCCTTGTCTTCGATGTTCGCCGCAACGATGTTCAAGCCATAGTGCGTCGCCGCCTGGATGCTGGCCACGGCCGCCGCCCCTGGTTTGTCGACGGCTACTTGAGTGCTGCCGCCGTGCTCGTGATTTCCACGAGTCGAGCCGCCGGCAGTTGTTTTGCGAGCCACTCGCGGCACTGCGACAACGCTTGCGGCTTGCTGTAAACCTCGCTGATTTCGCTCCGCGGGCATTTGGCGAGCAGGTTGTGGTGGATCCGCAGCGGCACCTCGCCGCAAATCCGGATCGGGAATCGCGTGAACATGTCAAGCGTATCGGCGACGCGGCCATCGGTCGAATTCTCGAGCGGCACCAATCCAAAGTCGGCATGGCCGCGGGTGATTTCGCCGAACACGGCCGCGATCGTGCCGACAGGAATCAGCTCGACGTTCGCGCCGAAGAACGAGCCGGCCGCTTGGTGGCTATAGCTGTAGCGCGGTCCAAGGAACGCCACACGGATGTGCTTGACGAGCGCTCGACAGCCGCTCTGCACTTCCCGCAGCATCGCCCGCAGCGACTCGGCGGATAGCGGTCCGCCAGAGCTCGCCAGCGCCGTCGTCAGCTGCGATTCTTCCGCCGCGAAATCGATGGCCGGCAGTTGCTGTTCCGTCCGCCCATTCGCCAGTCGCACGGCGACGCCGGCCCGCTCGTTAGCTAGCTCGACGAGCTGTCGGTCTAGCTGTTCCAGTCGTTCCGCCAAGTCGGAATCCGCTCCGCTGGCGTTGCTAGCTTTCGATTTCGATTTCGCCATATTCCGCCGTATGTCCGCTGAATTGTCCGCTACTTCGCTCGCGGGAAGAGGGCCGATGAGCCGGTGTTTGGGAGCGCAAGCGACCGTTTTCATGCCGTGCCGTGACAGCGACACGGATCCACCGCCACCCCGGCCGATTCGGCTGTCTTGTAGTGGCCGTGGGAAACGATGTCAACCAAGTTCCACCCGTGCCAATTTGGCAGAAGGCGGCCGGAGATTACCCTTTTGCACTCTCACCCAACTCCCGAGAACACGCCGTAACTATCTTATCCACAATGTCTTACAAACTGCCGCACCGGCCTGAACAAGTTCTGGCACGAGGTTTGCATCAGTGGGCCTTCCACTGAAGCAGGACGGTCCCGGCAGCAGTCGGGAACAGGGACGAGGCGAGCCGCGAGATAGCGGTGTTTTTAGCCTCGTCAATTCAAACTCACTATTCCGCAGCAGGCAGTTCACGGGGAGCAACGCACATGGCTCAAGGCGAAAGAATCATCGGGATCGATCTCGGCACCACCAACTCGGTCGTCTCCATCATGGAAGGCAACGAGCCCAAGGTGATCGCGAATGCCGAAGGCAACCGCCTCACGCCAAGCGTTGTGGCGTTCAACGATCGCGGCGAGACGCTTGTCGGCGAACCGGCCCGGCGGCAAGCCGTGACGAACCCCACCCGCACCATCTACTCGATCAAGCGGTTCATGGGCCGTCGGCACAACGAAGTCGAGTCGGAAGAGAAGATGGTGCCGTACAAAGTGACGGGTGGCTCGGCCGATTACGTGAAGGTCAAGGTCGGCGACCGCGAAATGACGCCGCAGGAAATCTCCGCCAAAGTCCTGACGAAGCTGAAGGAGGCCGCCGAGTCCTACTTGGGCCATAAGGTCAACAAGGCGGTGATCACCGTCCCGGCGTATTTCAATGACGCCCAGCGTCAAGCGACGAAAGACGCGGGCCAGATCGCCGGGTTGGAAGTCGCCCGCATCATCAACGAACCGACCGCCGCCGCGCTGGCCTACGGCCTCGACAAGAAGAAGGACGAGAAGATCGTCGTCTTCGACCTGGGTGGCGGCACGTTCGACGTTTCCGTGCTGCAAGTCGCCGGCAGCGGCGATGACGGTTCCGAAACCAAGGTGTTCGAAGTCATCAGCACCAACGGCGACACCCACCTGGGCGGCGACGACTTCGACCTCGAACTGATCAACTACGTCGCCGACCAATTCAAACGCGACAACGGGATCGACCTCCGCAAGGATGTCATGGCGCTCCAGCGTCTGCAGGAAGCGTGCGAAAAGGCCAAAAAGGAACTCAGCTCGCTGCCGCAGACCGACATCAGCCTGCCGTTCATCACGGCCGACTCGTCGGGCCCCAAGCACCTGCAAGCGACCATCTCGCGGTCGAAGTTCGAGGAAATCTCCGACAAGCTGATCGAGCGGTGCCGCAAGCCGGTGGTCCAAGCCCTGAAAGACGCCAAGCTCAGCCCGTCCGATATCGACGAAGTCGTGCTGGTCGGCGGTTCCACCCGTATTCCCAAGGTGCAGAAGCTTGTCAAAGACATCTTCGGCAAGGAACCGCACAAGGGTGTGAATCCGGACGAGGTCGTAGCGATCGGAGCCGCGCTGCAAGGCAGCGTGCTCTCCGGCGACCGCAAAGACCTGCTGCTGCTCGACGTCACTCCGCTCACACTCGGCATTGAAACCGAAGGCGGCGTGCTCACGTCGCTCGTCGATCGCAACACGACGATCCCGGTCGAAAAGAAGAAGGTTTTCAGCACGGCGGCCGACAGCCAGACGGCCGTCACCGTCAAGGTGTTCCAGGGCGAACGGCCGATGGCCGCCGACAACCGGCTGCTCGGCGAATTCAACCTCGAGGGGATCGCTCCGGCCCCGCGCGGCGTCCCGCAAATCGAAGTCAAGTTCGACATCGACCAGAACGGCATTCTGAATGTCACCGCCAAGGATCTCGGCACCCGCAAGGAGGCGACTGTCCGCATCGAGCAATCGTCGGGACTGTCGGAGAGCGAAATTGAGCGGATGCGGAAAGACGCCGAGTCGAACGCGGCGGCGGACAAGAAGCGGCGGGAACTGGCCGAACTGCGGAACCAGGCCGACCAAATGTGCTATCAGCTTGAAAAGCTGATGAAGGACAACGCCGACAAGCTCCGCGAGTCCGATCGCGAGTCGCTCCAAAAGGCGATCGACAAGACGAAGGAGGCGGCCAAGTCGGACAACGTCGAATCGATCCGCACGGCGGTCAACGAACTCGAACAGGCTTCGCACGCCTTCAGCAAGACGCTGTACGAAAAGAACGCCGCCGCTGGCGAAGCGGGCGCCGCTCCGCCGACAGGCAGCGCCGGCGGCGACAAGCCGGGCGACGACGCGATCGACGCCGAGTACGAGGTGAAGAAGGACTAGGCCCTTCCATGCTCTGAACCGTTGAGAGTTTTGGACGGGGTCGTTCAATAAGCAAGCAAGTATCCGGGGTGGAGTCCGCGCGGTTGGCGCCGCGCGGCTTCACCCTCGTTTTTTGGTTTTGAGGTCGCGTCGTTCCAGCCGTGCGACGGACTCCGAAATGCTCGCGACGGACTAGAAAGTCCATCGTACAGAAGACAAAAGCGCTGCTCCTAAGGTTTTTAGGGAGGGTCGTTCCATGACTTTTCGATTCGAAAAACTGACCATCAAGGCTCAAGAAGCGGTGGCGAACGCGCAATCGATGGCGGGCGACCGCGGCCACCCGGAACTCGACCCGCTCCATCTGCTGTCGCAGTTGCTCGGCGAGAGCGACGGTATCGTCTGCGCGGTGCTCGACAAGATCGGCACGGCCGTCCCGCAGTTGCAAAAGCAGATCGCCACCGAACTCGACCGCAAGCCCAAAGTCTCCGGCGGGGCCACGCCGCAGCCGAACGCCGCTTGCCGGCAAGTGCTGGAAGGCGCCGCGAAGGAAGCGGCCACGATGAAGGACGAGTTCGTTTCGACCGAGCATCTGCTGCTGTCGCTGACGCACGTCGAATCCACGGCCCGCAATCTGCTGCGGATGCAAGGCGTCCGCGATGACGATGTGCGGCAGGCGCTGTTGACGGTCCGCGGCTCGGCCCGCGTCACCGATCAAAGCCCGGAAGACAAATACCAGGCGCTCCGCAAGTTCGGCATCGACTTGGTGGAACGCGCCAGCCAAGGCAAGCTCGATCCGGTCATCGGCCGCGACCAGGAAATCCGCCGCGTGATCCAAGTGCTGTCGCGGCGCACGAAAAACAACCCGGTGCTGATCGGCGAACCGGGTGTCGGCAAGACGGCGATCGCGGAAGGGTTGGCGCTGCGGATTGTCCAAGGCGACGTGCCGCAAAGCTTGCGGGACAAGCGCGTCATTTCGCTCGACCTGGGTGCCCTCGTGGCGGGCACCAAATTCCGCGGCGAATTCGAGGAACGGCTCAAAGCCGTGCTCCGCGAAGTCCAAGATGCCAACGGCAAAGTGATCCTCTTCATGGACGAACTGCACACCGTCGTCGGCGCGGGCAAGGCCGAGGGTGGGGCGGATGCCGCCAACCTGCTGAAGCCGGCGCTCGCCCGCGGCGAACTCCGCTGCGTTGGCGCCACCACGCTGGACGAATACCGCCAGCACATCGAGAAGGACGCCGCGCTCGAACGCCGCTTCCAGCCGGTGTATGTCGGCGAGCCTTCTGTCGAAGACACGTTGACGATCCTCCGCGGCATCAAAGCCCGCTACGAAGCCCACCATGGCGTCAAGATCCGCGACGGCGCGCTCGTCGCCGCCGCTCGGCTTTCCCAACGCTACATCACCGACCGCTTCCTTCCCGACAAGGCGATCGACCTGATGGACGAAGCGGCCAGCCGGCTCGCCATGGAACTGGAAAGCGTGCCGACGGAGATCGACGAGGTCCAGCGGCGGCTGCGGCAGCTCGAACTGGCCGCCCGCCAATTGGCCGACGAATCGGAATCGTCCGCGCGCGACCAACTGGAGGAAATCGAAAGCGAGATCGCCGACCAAAAGCGCCAGTTGGCCAGCCTGCGTGAACAGTGGGAAGCGGAGAAGCTCGGTCTTGGCGACGTGCAGAAAGTCCGCCAGGACATGTCGCGCGCCGACCACGAATTCGCCCAGCTCGAAAAGGCCATCAAAGACAAACAGTCGTCCGGCCAGCCGGTCAGCGAAGCCGACTACCAAAAACTGTACGAGCTCGACGTGGCGCGGCGGCAACTGCGCAAACGGATCGAGGCCGAGGAAGCGGCGGGGCAAGCGGCGGGACAGGCAGCTGGCCAGGCTGCCAGCGGCGGGAAGCCGGGCGAACCGGCCACCGAAGGCGCGCCGCGAAAGGCGCCCGAACGGCGGCTGTTGCGGCAGGAAGTCACCGAAGACGAAATCGCCGCCGTCGTCAGCGCTTGGACTGGCATTCCCGTGAACCGGATGCTGGAAACCGAACGCGCGAAGCTGCTGGTGCTGGAAGACCGCATTCATCAACGCGTCGTCGGCCAGGACGAGGCGGTCGAAGCGGTGTCGAACGCCGTGCGGCGCAGCCGCAGCGGCTTGCAAGATCCGCGGCGTCCGATCGGTTCGTTCCTCTTCCTTGGACCCACGGGCGTTGGCAAGACGGAACTGTGCAAGGCGCTGGCCGAGGTCATGTTTGACGACGAAAACGCGCTCGTGCGGATCGACATGAGCGAGTTCATGGACCGGCATACGGTCAGCCGGTTGATCGGCGCGCCTCCGGGGTACGTGGGCTACGAGGAGGGCGGAAAACTGACCGAAGCGGTGCGGCGCCGTCCCTACTGCGTGATTTTGCTCGACGAAATCGAGAAAGCCCATCGCGACGTGTTCAACATCCTGCTGCAGGTGCTGGATGACGGCCGGCTCACGGATAACCATGGCAACACGGTCGATTTCACGAACACGATCGTCGTGATGACCAGCAACCTGGGAAGCCAGGCGATCCAGCAGATCGCCGCCGAGGGTGGCACGGAAGCGGAGATGCGCGAGGCGGTCAACGAGTCGCTCCACAAGGCGTTCCTCCCCGAGTTCCTCAACCGGATCGACGAGACGCTGATCTTCCATCCGCTGCGGCGCGAGCAGATCGGGCGGATCGTCCAGCTGCAAGTCAAACGGCTGGCGAAACAGCTGGAACTGCAAGGGATCGAGTTGGAAGTGACGCCGCGGGCGTTGGCGGCCGTCGCGAGCGAAGGATATGACCCGCTGTACGGAGCCCGGCCGCTCAAGCGAGTGATCCAGCAGCGCGTGCAAAATCCGCTCGCTTCCGAGCTGCTCCGCGGTGCGATCCAAGAGGGCCAAGGAGTCCGCGTCGACCACTTGGACGATGGCTACACATTCAGCTCGTTCACGTCGTCGCCCGCCGATTCCAATCCGGGAACGGCAGGCGCCACGCCGTCGGGCCGGCAACGATAGTGTTCCGCTCGTACGACGGACTTCCCAGTCCGTCGCAGCAGCGGTGGCGACGATTTGTCGAAGCGAATGATAAAAGTGGCGCCCATGGGCGCCGCACTCCAAAGGCCGTTG
>JBJTOW010000701.1:0-3747 GCA_046074805.1 Planctomycetota bacterium
GACTCGCGATGACGCCCCGGTCATGCCGGACTCGGGGATCCAATCAGCTGTCCACTCGGCCACATTGCCCCGCATGTCAACTAGTCCGAAGCTGTTCCCGGGAAAGCTGCCCACTCGCCGCGGCGCCGACTCATTAGCCACCGCATGATCGCGAAGCGTCGCGTCATTCCACGGCATGTCGCTGTCGCAACCCGCGCGGCAGGCCCATTCCCACAGAGCGTTGGTCGGAAGCGAGTAGCATCGGCCGGCGCGGCGTTCCTCCGGCAAGTCGGATAGCCGCCGACAAAACTCGATCGCTTCATGCCAAGCGATTCCGCGAGCGGGCCACTCGTCGCGAAGCTCGCTAGGCTTGCTCTCGCTAGACTTGCTAGCCCCGGAATTGCTCGCCCCGCCGCTTCCCATGATCCGCTCGTATTCCCGCTCGGTGATTTCGCGGACGCCAAGCAACACCGGTTGTTGGACGCGGGCATCGCGATCAAGCGGCCGCCCGGCGAAATCGCCCGGCGGGACGAGTCGCAATGGCATGCCGATCGAGTTGATCACTTCGATGTGCTCCCAGCCGAGATACCGGGCCCAAGAGCGCTGCGATTCGTGCGCGGCGATGGCGGGGAATGGTTCGCAGAGCGGTGGTGGTGGCGACGATTTTTGTGGCGATAACGCGGGCGAGTTTTGCGAGGAATTCGCTGGCGGATGCTGTGGCGAGTGCGCTGGCGATTGCCGTGATGACTGAACGGCCGTGGGCTGCTGGTCAGAACGCCGCTCGGCGCCCTTCGTCGCTACCTGTGGAGATTCGTCCGCTTGTCGCCAACGCTGTCGAACGGGGCCAAAAACGGTGTAAGCGAGGAGCGAAATGGCGAGCAAAGCGGCGCCTCCGATGGCGGTTGTCGCAACTGCGCCAATTCGAGGCGTCCGTTGATCAACGGATACAACGGCTGGCAGATCTTTATCCAATTCGTCCGTGGCGAAGGCGTTGGCGTCCGTCGATTTCGTTGCGTTTGACTCATCCGCGATGGTCAACGTGTCGGGCGGAGGGGCGTTTGTCCAAGGCTCGACAAAGCGGTCAAGGCGCGCTCCCACGCTGTACACGGCGAGGGCTTCGGCGAAATCGCCGGCGGTCGCGAAGCGATCCGAGGGGAGTTTCCTCATCGCACGGGCGACGATGTCGGCCAACGGAGCTGGAATATCGGAACGAAGCGAATCGAGAGCCTTGGCGGTATACAGTTGATGGGCGACCAGGATCGACGCGAGCGATCCTCCTCCTGATCGAGCGAAAGGCGCGAAGCCGGCTAACAGCCGATAAAGCGTGCAGCCCAGGGAATAAACATCGGCGCGGCCATCAACCGCACGAGCGTCTCGCGCCTGCTCGGGCGCCAAATAGTCGTAGGTGCCGAGGATTTGCTGCGACTGCGTCAGTTCAGATCGCGCGGTCTCGCCCGGATCGCAAGCCAAGCCGAGATCGAGCACTTTCACTTTGGCCGGTTTGCCGGCCAACATCAGGTTTGAGGGTTTGATATCGCGATGCACGAAACCGCGTCGAGCCAGGAAATCAACGCCCAAAGCGGCTTGCCGAATCAACTCGCAGGCGTCCGCCACCGCCATCGGCGCTTGCGTGGCAGCGATATCCCGCAGATTGCGGCCCGCGAGATATTCCATCGCCAAGTACGCGCGGCCCGACTGCTCGCCGGCGTCGAATACTTCGACAAGGTGGGGGTGGCGAAGGCCAAGCGTCAAATTCCCCTCACGGCGAAACCGCCGTTGGGCTTCGACATTCTCCGTGCGCTGCGGCGCGATAATCTTCACCGCTACCACGCGGCCCGTCGATCGCTCGCGAGCACGATAGACGGCCCCCATGCCTCCGGCGTCGACGCGTTCAAAAATGTCGAAGTCGCCCAAGCGATTCGGGATATCCGCATCTGCTTGGCGATCAAGCTGACCGTAGGAGTGGCCGTCGGCTTGGCTGTTCAGCCGACGATCCGGCTTCGTCGAGTTATCGCCATCTTCGTCTTGGGGAATCTCACGGGATTGGGCCTGCAAGACGGCGGCGAGGTAGGCGCCGAACTGTTGGGCTTGAACCAACGCCTGCTGTAGTTCTGGTTCGTCGGCGACGGCGGCGAGCTGTAGATAATCGCGCAGCAACGAGATTTCCGGCGGCGTTGCGGAAGCTGCCGCGGAGAAATCGTCATCGCGTGGATCGTCGAAGAGTTGATCGTCGTCGGGTCGTCGCATCGCCAGAGGCCTCGGGAAAGAGTGCTTCCGGCTACTAGATCGCGGGCGACTGACGCGGCGCTGAAAAAATTCCCCGAGACGGGATCAATCGAGTTTGAGTTGGCGGTAGATCGGGGCGTGCCGGTAGTAGACCTCGAGCGCGCAGACGGAGAGTGAAGTGACGAAGACCCGGCCGCCAGAACTGCCCCAGCGGTCGGACTCGGGGTGCCAACTGCCGGCGTGCGGACCTTGCGTCGCCTGTGTTTCCACCAGGATATCGCGCATTCGCGAATTCCACGCATCCCACTGCGATCCACCGAAGTGATGGAACACTTGGGTGCCGTAATACCAATAGTAAATGTTGGGCTGGCGGCGATCCGGGAGATGGTTTTTGGCCAGCCATTCGACGCCGCGGGATAGGCCAGGAGTGTCGCGGCGCCAGCCGAGATACATCCGGCACAACAGTCCTTCGGCGGTCATCGTCGGAGTCGGGCGCGCCTCGCCGCCTTGGCGTTGGTAGGAGTAGAGCGAACCCTCTTCGTGGGAAACCGAGTCGAGGTACTGGTCAGCCAGTTCCAAGGTTTCGGCGGGGACGTTTAACCGAGCCATGCGAGCGCTCTGCAGCGCCATTAATTGCCAGCCGACCACGCTCAAGTCGGCATCCTGGCGCGGCATGTACCGCCAGCCGCCCGCATCGTTTTGCGCCGCGACGATGAAAGCGACGGCCCGCTGAGCTGGCTCGCGAAGCGCTTCGTCGCCTGTGAGCGCAAAGGCATCGCACAGCACGATGCTGGCGATACCGTGGGCGTACATACCCGGGTGTTGGCCCGTCCCGCCGCGGAGGTCGCCATCGGGATTCTGGCGGGAACGCAGCCATCGCAAGCCTTTCGCCACGTGGTCCTTGTAGGGACCGACCGTCGGCGTCTGGCCAGCTCCCAGAAACGGCAGCAGGGCGAGCGCTGTGTTCGCCGTGTCGAACGCCGCATTGCCGTTAGACCACCGGCCATCGCGTTGTTGTTGCAACGAAAGCCAACGCAAGCCGCGGGACACGGCGGCTTCGGTGAGCGTTGTGCCGCCTTCGCGTTTCACCACTTCGACCCGCAATCGCGGATCTCGGACCGCGAGCGCTCGGCGGACCGGGTCGTCGGAACTGGCCAGCTCGCGGATATCTTCCAATGGCGCCATGTGCGGGGCCGGCACATCGGGATCGATCTGCAACAGCCGCGCATCCTGATTGGCCTGAATCAACGCCTCGCGGGCTCCTTTGTTTTTCAGGTCGATGTTGTCAGGCACAGGCAGATTGAACGCCACCTCGTCGTTCTCGTCCACCTGGATCGTGTACTCGCCTTCCGCCTTCTCGCGGCTCACCGAAGTCGACAAGGTGATGAACGGCACCTCTATGCTCTCGTAGACGTTCAAGATACCCAGCAGCAACAACAACGCCGTGTGTAGCACCAGGCTGACGAGCCACGCGGGCATGTCGCGCAGCCACTCCCGCAGCCAGTGACGGCGCAAGCGGCGGCGCAAGGCGGCTCGGCTTAC
>JBJTOW010000702.1:0-6400 GCA_046074805.1 Planctomycetota bacterium
GGCGCCACTTGGAACTGTTCGGCGATCTCGCCAAACAACTGCGCCTTCTTGATGCTGTCGATACCAAGGTCGGCCTCCAGATTTGAATCCAGCTCGACCATCTCCTCCGGATATCCAGTTTGTTCGACAACAAACCGCAACAGGAACGATCGCAATGTTTCCAATGGGATGGCGGATGGAGACTCTTCCCGAGGAGACTCTTCCCGAGCGGGCGCGGCGCCCGTCGCCGCTATCAAATAGTCGAACACATGCCGCAGCGTGGGATAGTCGTCGAGCGTCACTGGTCCGGAAGGTGGCGCCACTTGGAACTGTTCGGCGATCTCGCCAAACAACTGCGCCTTTTTGATGCTGTCGATGCCAAGGTCCGCCTCCAGATTCGAATCGAGTTCAATCATCTCCTCGGGGTAACCGGTCTGATCGACGACAAACCGCAGCAGAAATGATCGCAACGAATCCGCTGACAGGTCGGCCGAAGGCGTAGCCGACGTTTTGACCCGAGGCGGTATGGCCGACGGCGTGGCCAGAGGCCGTGTGGCGACAGGCGGTTTGGCCACAGGCGGTGATGTCTCGGACACTCGCGCCACCGGTGGCGCGGTCACCGGCGATGTGGCGGTAACCGTGACTTCGTCGGGCGAGTTGTTGTGTGATCCGGTCCTTCGCCGGGCGTCGCGGCGGCGCTCCGTGGCATCGAAGTGCAGGAGTCTACCCGGCGCCGGCGCCGCACGGCTAGCGATACTTAGCCCAGTCGCTCGCGGTCCAAACATTCGAGAACTGGCGGAGCGTGAGTCAGCGATCGCGACACAAGCGTTGGCGGCTTGCCGCAGTTGCTCGAACGCCTTGCCTTTTGGCTCGTCGGTGGGCAAGGTATGGACCCGATCCGATCCGAGGATTTTCTGATTGAGTTTGGTGAGGACGCGTTGCGGTCCGACTTCGATGAACAGCGTTGGCTGCTCGGAATCCAAGCGATGAATCAGGTCGACGTATCGGACCGGTAGGGTGAGCGACGCGACTAGGCTGTCCCGATAGTCGGCCGGGTCAATCATCGCTCGGTTCGTCGCCGTGCTGATGACGGGAACGTCGCCTGGGCGCAGCGTGAGTTTCGATAAGCCAGCGGCGAACGGTTGAACGGCATCGGCCATCAAGGGAGTGTGGAACGCACTGGGGACAGGCAGTATCGATGTATTGATCCGGTGGCTTGTCGCCACAGCGGCGAACTGCTCGAGCGCGACCCGTGAACCGCCGACAATCACCTGCTCGGGAGCGTTGTGATTGGCGATGAACACGGGCTGTTCGGACCAGGCGATCAATGATTCGACACGATCGCGCGACGCGAAAATGGCCATCAGACCGGCCGGTTCACGGACACTGCGCCGCTGCGCATCCGCACGTTCCCAAGTGCCACGGATCGCATCCTCGAGCGACCAACAATTGGCGGCGACCAGGGCAGCTAGCTCGCCAAAGCTGTGGCCAGCCACCAAATCGGGCTGCGCGCCTAACGAGGTCAATGCGCGGGCCATGGCGTAGTCCGCCACCAGCATCGCCAATTGCGTGCGCCACAGATCGGCTCCCAAATCCCGCGACTCCTCCCAGGCGATGCGTGTGAAAGTCTCCAGGCCCATCGCTCGAAGAACGGCGTCGGCCTCGGCGATCGCGGCGGCCACAGGCTGACATTCGGCCGCCAAGCTCTTCAGCATTTCCGGATATTGGGAACCTTGGCCGGGAAACAGCCAAACAATGCGACTCGGCGGCGATGCGGCGTTGACCGAATTCCGCTCCGGAGGCCGCGTTTTGGATGTCGGATTCGCGGAAATCACCATGTTTGGCGGGCTGTGTGGCCGTGTCACAGCCCTTGTTGAAGAAGCCATCGTCTTGGCATGGCCGACCATAGGTGCTGGTGCCTCGGAGGTGGTTTGGTTGCTGCTGGCAGCGGCCACAACTGAGGCGCTAGGAGGAGCTTTGTGGCGGTTCGTAATCGACATGTTGCCAGTTTCCAAAATCGCGAAATAGGAAGAGCCGGAGGCGATACCCGCGAGAACTCCGATGCGCGCCTTCGCCTTTGGGGTTCCATGGGACTCGCCCGGGGGAACTTCACATGGCAAAGCGAGCGACTCGTCGAGCGGACACAACGTGCGCTCGTGACGGCGTAGATGGGCGGCGTGTTCCACGACTTTTGGTCCGGGGAAAAGTTGCCGCTGGGCGAGTTGTAATGTGGCGGCGATGAGGCCGGCGTTTCCCATCGCCGCGCCACACTGTCCAATTTGGCCCGCAAGCGAACGGAGCGGCAACGGACGCGCGCGAGGTGGCGATGTTTCGAACACCTTCGCGATCGCGTCAACGTCAGCCATTTCATGTTCGCCATCCGATCCATCTGTTTCCAACGCGTCGATTTCCGAAGGCGTTAGACGGGCGGCTTGCAATCCGGTTCGGATGGCCAGTTCCGCGGCGCGCGACGGATGCTCGGGATCGGTAGCCACGCCCAATCCCCGGATCACAGCGAACACGGGATCGCCGTCGCGTTCCGCGGCGGCAAGCGGTTTGAGAATGACCACAGCAACGCCTTCGCCCGGCGGCGACGCGAACGCATGTTCGCCAAACGGGCGCGGGCGCGCGTCGTTGTTGCATGGAAAGCGTTTGCCACGCGACACGATCGCTTGGAAAGCGCAAAAATCGAGCGATTGATTAGCGCCCGCGCAAATCACCATCTCGCAGTCGCCGCGGCGCAATTGGTCGATCCCCACGGTCATTGCCGCCATGCCTGACGCCTCACCGGCATCGATCGCAACCGCTCCGCCCATCAGGTCAAAGGCTTTGGTGATGCGGGATGCCAACGTGCTGGCGGTAAAGCTTCCGGTCTCGTCCAGCAACGCGGGCATCCGTTCCAGTAGCCGTTCGTCGTACGCGGCGAGCGCGACGTCGATTCGCGCGCGGTCCCACCCCAAAGCTTCCAGATGCGGCAAGAGATGCGAGTGGAATTCCGGCAACCGCAGTCCCATCTGCAATTGGTCGCAGAAATCACCCCGGAAAATCGATCCCACGACAACCGCCGTGCGTTGGCGATCCCAAGGCCGGCTGTCGTAACCGGCGGATCGCAGCGCTTCAGAGGTCGCGTCCAACAGCAGGAATTGAAGCGGATTGCCTTGCGCGACTTGCTTCGGCGGAACCTTGTTCTTACGCCAATCGTATTGATAGCCGTCCAAGAAGCCACCAATGATCGATTGATCCGAGTCGCCTGTCAGGGATGGCCAAGCCCGGAGAGCGGCGGACGACCAGCGTCCCTCCGGCGGACCGCGCCGAGCGTCGTTTCCTGTTTCGATCAGTTCGCTCAGCGACTTGACCGTGAACGCTCCCGGCAGAATAGCGCCCATGCCAACAATCGCGATCGGCGCGAACGCCGTCGGCAATCGCTGCTCGCCGAGAACCGATCCTATGGCTGGATCCGATCCTATGGTTGGAACCGAACCGGCGCCTGATGTCGAGCGCGATGTGGGATCGAGTTCGGGTCGATGGACCATCGAAGCAATAGGACGTGGAGTCGCGGTGGCGAAGTGCCGCTGGCGACTCTCCGCGCGGTATTCCTCGAGAACGACGTGGGTGTTGAGTCCACCGATCCCGAAAGAGTTGACTGAGGCGAGTCGCGAGCGTCCGGGCAGTTCGGGCCAGGGTTCCGGTTGGAATGGCAAATAGAACGGTAATCGGACCCAATCGACTTTCGGATTGGGCTGCCGCACGCCCGCGACTGGAGGAATCGTTCGCCGTTCGAGTGCCAGCAACACTTTGGCGACCCCGGCAATGCCAGCGGTCTCCAAGGTGTGGCCAATATTGCCCTTGGAAGCGCCGAGCGCAATGCGTTGGCCTGGAGCCAAATGGGGGCCGAGCGCCTCAGCGAGCGCCGTCAGTTCTGTCGCGTCGCCGACTTGCGTCGAGGTCGCGTGCGCTTCGATGTACTGCAGATCACGAACATCGATCCCGCGTTGATAGACGCGTTGCATCGCCAGGATCTGGCCTTCTTTCCGCGGCGCCCAGAGGCTCTTCCCTTTTCCATCGGAAGCGGACGCGATATCGCGGATGACGCCCCGAATCGGATCGCCATCCGCCACAGCGTCGGCGAGCCGCTTCAGGACCAAAGCGACATAACCCTCGGCGGCGACGAGTCCGTCGGCCCCGGCGTCAAAGGGGCGGGAATCGGACGCCGTCAGCGACTGGGCGGCGGAAAACAGCACGAGGCTGTGCTGTTTCAGGCATGACGCGCCACCGACGATCGCCATGTCGATCGTGCCCAACCGCAACGCTTGCACGCCGAGCGCCATCGCCTGTAGAGACGAGGCACAAGCGGCGTCCAGCGCCATCGATGGCCCGGTCAAGTTAAAGGCCCGCGAAATGGCATGGGCGGCGACGTGGGCGCTGAGGTTGGGCGAAGGAATATCGTTCCGCCAGCCATACTTCCGCCGCACTTCGCGCACGATCGTGTCCACGAGGCGGTCGAGTTGACGTTTGCCGAGCGTGCTCGAGTTATCGCGAAAGGCGGGAAGATCGCGCAGATAGCCGGCGGTTTCCTCGATCAGCGTCGCGAAAATCCAGTCCGTCGAATGACGCGTTCCACCCGTGCTGCCTAGATAGACGCCAGCATGGCGATGTGGCAAGTGAAATGGTTCTAGCCCCGCGTTGCGCAGCGCCCGTGCGGCCACATCGCAGATCGCGAGAAACGCGGTGTCGGTGTGTTCAAACGCTGTGCCGGAAAGTCCCAAATCCGCCACATGGACGGGCCTGTCGGGAACGATCCCACCGATCGTGGCATAGGTCTTTCCTTGCGTTCCCTTTTCGGGCGCGTAATAGAGTCCTCGGTCCAGGCGGTCGGGCGGTAGCTCGCCTAACGCGGCTCGACCACTTTCCAATAAGTTCCAATATGCGGTCGGATCTTCGGCGCCGGGCAAACGGCAATCTAAGCCCACGATCGCGATCGGCGTTTGTGCTTCCGCCATCGGCATAACTCGCCTCCCTGTTTAAGCTCGCCTGTCCCAATGGCTAGCCCAGTTCGGCCCACCGACGGAGAACGGCAATTAAAAAGTAGGCCGTCGATAGCCTAAAGGAAGTAATTTCCTTCCCAGTCGGAATCAACCCATCGGCGTTGCGCCTTTCGTGGTGACAATTGGTCCCACGATGTGGATAACGCGAATCGCCATCGCGTTGACAAGAATGTCGATCCTGCGTTTCGCAGCGATGAATTCGATCTTGCGGCCTGATCGATATTGGGGACCTATAGCGGCGTTGCTTCGGATCGAAGCATCGGGTCATGAACGAGAAGGCGCAGTGAACAGTTCGAGCCAAACGGAAAGCTGTTGAACAGAGAATTGGCTGCCGGCGAACACTGCGACGCGCCCCGTTTCGATCGCGACGACAGCATTTAGTTCCCCGGATCGAAGGCGGTCAAAGGTTGTCGACGCCATCCGAAAAATCACGGCCGACGGATTGGCTGCGGCTGTCCCGATTCCAGTCGCGATTGGTTGACCGGGCGACTCGCAAACCTGCCATTGGACGCCACCAGGACCGGTGATTTCGAAGCCCAACGTCAGCGTGATTTGCCCCGGCGGGTTGGGGCACGGCGTTGGTGAAGAATCCAACGCTGGCGGCGATGACGGCGCCGCAATAGCGTCTGGAGGCTTAAGAAATTCCCGCGGCGCCGCGACATCGGCTGGCGATGGAAACGCAAGCGTTGCGGACGGCGTTATCGATAGTCGCGCCGCGCAGGACTCCAAATGCGAACGGATATCGTGTCGCGCACGCACCACGGCGGCCGCCGGCCAGCCAAAGTTATCGCGGAGCGCGGCGTTCGCCAACATCGTCAACTTGGGAACGTCGAGTATCGGACAGGGAAGATCCGCGAGGGCCCGCTCGATATTCGACCGGTCGAACTGCGGATCGTCACGCCAATACGAGCGATAGACATCCATCTGCCGACGAGCCATTTCCCACTGTTCCAACAATGGCGCCGTTCCCGCTTGCTCGCCGTAGGCCGCGCGACGTGGCGCATCGGGCGGCAGGGCGTTCAGAACTTGGTCGAACACATCGTGAATCATTGCCACAGTGACTGGCCGCGAGGCGGTGAGATGAAACGTTTGGCCATGGCAGGAAGGCGTGGCCACAAGCCGCGCGATCGCGGCCGCCACCCACTCCACTGGCACCAAGTCCTTGCGTTCATCGCCCTGTAGGCCAAGCAGATCGAGAAACCGCAATCCAGCGGCACGCCCCTGGGCCATCCTCTCCAGCGCCTCGCTGGCCACGCGCAGGGGAGTATAAAAACCGTGGTAGGTCGAACTATAACCCGTCCGCGAATCGCCCACGATGATGGAGGGGCGATAGACGGTGACCGAGTCCAGATGACGGGCGTTGCGGAGCCGCTTTT
>JBJTOW010000703.1:0-4431 GCA_046074805.1 Planctomycetota bacterium
GTCGGCAATTCCTGTGAGGGTCCATTTGGCGTCTGTAGATGTCGCTCCACCTGCCAGGGTGTCAAGGGACCCAAGGCCAATCGGGGTGTTCGAAGTGCCCAACGACCCTGCATCAGGGATGATCGACCATATCGAGATCACCGCGCCGTTCTATGAAGCGTGGCCTCCCAAGACGCACACCGACATCTTCTTCGCATCCAGCAATAAGTCCAACGAGGATCTCTATGGACGCGAGGTGCTTGGCCGATTTCTGCGTCGAATCTGGCGCCGGCCTGTCAGCGAACCGGAGATTGGCCAGTGGATGACACTGTTCGCGAAGTATCGCCCAGAATTTGCGACGTTCGAGGAGGCGATGGTCGAGGTGCTGGCCACCACGCTGGCAACCCCTGAGTTTCTCTATCTGATCCATCGAATGTCGTCCGAAGATAAGAAAGCACCCGCAACGATCGACGATTTCGAGTTCGCTGGTCGATTGGCGATTTTCCTCTGGTGTAGCTTGCCCGACAACGAATTGCTTTCGTTGGCCGAACAGCGGAAACTTCGGGACCCGGAAGTGCTGAACGCGCAGATCGCCCGCATGCTCGCGGACCCGCGTTCCGAGCGTTTCTCCCGCAACTTTGTTGAACAGTGGCTGGGTTTGGAGCGGATGGACAGTGTGACGCACGTGACCGACGGTTCTCTAAAAGAGGCGATGCTGAACGAACCGGTCGCCTTCTTCCAAGAGGTCCTGCGAAACAACCGCAGCGTCATGGATTTTCTGCATTCCGATTACGCGGTTGTGAACGAGAGGCTCGCGGGCCACTATCGGATTCCGAAGGTGTACGGACCGCATTTCCGCGCGGTTCCCATCACCAGTCAGATGAATCGTGGCGGTCTATTGACCGCGGCGGCCATTCTGACCATGAACTCGGACGGAAATGATTCCCATCCGCTGAAGCGGGGCGTATGGATGCTCAAGCGGATGCTCGACGATCCGCCGCCGCCGCCGCCGCCCAACGTTCCCGAGGTCGATCTAACCGACCCAGAGATCTTGAAAATGACGCTCAAGGAGCGGATTGCCAATCATCGGAATAAGGCGGCGTGTGTTTCCTGTCATTCGCGCATCGATCCATGGGGGATCGCGTTTGAGAATTACGACGCATTGGGCGTGTTTCGCACGTCGATCAAAAATCAACCCGTCGATGTGACCGCCGAGCTTTACAATCGGCAAAAGTTGGCTGGAATCGACGGACTCAAGCAGTATTTGCTCACCGATCGACAAGACCAATTCTCCGCCGCGATGACCCACAAGTTGGCGGCTTACGCTCTCGGTCGGCCGCTGTCGTTCGCTGATCGAGCGGACTTGGACAGCTTGACCGCCGAGTTTCGGCGGAGTAACGATGGATTGGGCGACCTTGTGAAGCTGATTGTTCGTAGCAACCTCTTTAACGCGAAGTAGACGTCAGGAACCGATGATGAACAACGATTCAATGCTGCTAGGTCGCCGGACGTTCTTA
The DNA here is from genome assembly GCA_046074805.1 of Planctomycetota bacterium. Classification (GTDB taxonomy): domain Bacteria; phylum Planctomycetota; class Planctomycetia; order Pirellulales; family Pirellulaceae; genus CAIXSC01. The sequence goes on from JBJTOW010000703.1 coordinate 1,497, forward strand.
CGCGGCGCGGGTTTGGCTTTGGCTTTGCCGTGGTTGGAGTCAGTGTCGATTGCCGCGCCGACCGCGAAAGAGACGCCGCGACGGTTTCTAAGCGTCTATCATCCGGACGGCGTCGGATTGCCGTTGAAATCGGATCCCGCGTGGAAGGATTGGAGCTGGTTTCCGCGGGGGGGCGAACGGGACTTTGAGCTCACGAAGGTGCTCGATGTGCTCGAACCGCTGCGCAGCGACATTACGATCTACTCCGGCTTGTCGCATCCGGCGGCTCGCAATGTCCACGGCCACTCGAACGCCGACCAATATTTGACCGCCGCGCCGATCGGCGGCCACGGCCCCTATCAAAACACGATCTCGCTAGACCAAGTCATCGCGGAACACGTGGGCGAGTCGACTCGGCATGCATCGCTGGTCATGTCGACGAATGGCGGCGTCGGCGGGCCGCGCGGAGCCCAAACACAATCGTACAATCGCGAAGGGCGGCCGATTCCGGCCATGAACAAGCCCAAGCAGATCTTCGACATGCTGTTCGTGACCAGCGGAAAGGATGCCGCCGAGCGTTTGGCTCGGAGCAAAAGCGCTCTCGACTTGCTGATCGAAAACACGCGATCGCTAGGACGACAGCTCTCCGCCCGCGACCAGCAGACGCTGAAGCAGTATCTCGACGCGGTCCGCGATACCGAAGTAAAGCTCGCGAAGGCTCAGCGATGGATCGAAGAGCCGATCCCGCAAGTCGACACCCGCAACCTGCATTTGGAAGCTGAGCCGAAAGAGGCTCGCCTATACTTCAAGACAATGTACGAGCTGATTTACTTGGCGTTTCTGAGCGACTCGACGCGGATCGCGACGTTCCAGCTTGGCCGGGAAAACGGCGAAGGGCCCCATGATTTGTTGTCTCAGGCGGTCGGTCTGGGCGGCGCCCATGGATTGACGCATGAGGTCAAGCGGCCGGGTGGCTGGCAGAATCTTGGTACCTACAACCGATACCAAGCCGAGGAATTTGGTCGGTTCGCCCAACGATTGAAAGAAACTCCCGAACCGACCGGCAACGGCAACATGCTCGACAACACCTTCGCGATGCACGGATCGGCGTCGAGCAGTTTCCATTTGTCGCGCAACTACCCGATCATCTCCGCAGGCGGGAAAAACCTTGGCTTCTCGAACGGACGATATTTGAAGTTCGGCAAAGGCAACGAAGACAACCAAGCCGGCGCTGGAATCGACACCGATGCGGGCTGGAACTCCAAGATGGACGTGGAGGAATTGCCGCTTGCGAAGCTGTTCGTCACGATCCTCCAGCGGATGGGCGTAGAAACCGACGCGTTCGGTGGCTCTTCAGGCACTTTGGCCCGGGTGTAGTGAACGCCGATCGAAACGGACAATTGCCGAGTTCGTAGCCGACGGTGGGCGAACTCGGTGGCACGACGGACGAGCTTTCCGTCGTGCGTGGCCTTTACTCGTGGAATTGGAGTGAGCTCGCGGTCGTCTTTACACGCCCGCGAGTCGCTCGCGGCTGTCGCCGAATTCGGGCAATTCCAGCCCCATGCGGTCCATGAGCGACAGATACAGGCTGCACAGCTTGCGTTTGTCGTTGCCCGCTTTCAAGTAATCGAGCGATCGGCCCGTTTTCAACGCGCCACCGAGGCCACCCGCCAAGACCACCGGCACTTGATTGCTGTTGTGGGCATCCCAGTGCTCGGAGACAAACATCAGGCAGGAATTGTCGAGCACCGTGGCGTCGCCTTCGCGCGACTCCGACAGGCGTTTCACCAGCCTCGCGTACTGCTCGACGTGGCACTTCACGATCGCCGCGTACTCGCGACCCTCGTTCGAATGGGAATAGCTGTGATGGTCGTCGCGGATATCGAGGAACGGATACACTTGTCCTGACAAGTCGCGCGACATCAACAATGTGGCGACCCGCGTGCGATCGGATTCGAACGCCAACGCGATGATGTCGCACATCAGCCGCGCGTACTCGCGGAAGTCGGCGGGCTGCCCGGCCGCTGGCCGCTGCGGGTTGACCGCGGCCCCGGCCGCTCCGACCGCGCCAGCCGCAGGCGAGGCTGCTGGTCCGCGAGCGTCGGCTTGGGCTTGCTTTTCGAGTTTCCGCAACCGCTGCTCGGTCTCGCGAACCGACGTCAAATACTCGTCGATCTTCACCTGGTCGGACACGCTCACACGGCGCCGAATCGCGCTGGCCTGCTCGCGGACCTGATCGAGAATGCTGCCTTGCAGTTTGTTCGTCGGCGCGCCAAACAAGCTGTCAAACGCCAGCGACGGATGTAGTTCGATCGGGATCGGCGAGTTCGGGCTTTGCCACGAAATGTGCGAGGCGTAGACCATCGAGTATTGGCTTTCATGGAAGCCGCTCACCGGCTGCTCGCACCCCAACACCAAGCTCGGCAAGTACGTCTCTTCTTCGAAGTGCCGGGCCAAGCGTTGGTCCATGCTGACCGCCCCGCGAATCTCGCGGCCTCGGAGCAACGCGAGGCCCGACAAAATGTTGCCCGCGCAACGGGCGTGCCCGCCGCCTGCTTGCTGATTGAACAAGCCGTTGATCACATTCAACTGGCGTTTGAACGGGACCAGTGGCTCGAGGCTTTCCCCTAATTCCATCGACTCGCCGTCCCCCTTTGACCACCAGCGGGACGGCGAGATTCCGTCGCCGATGAACATGCAGGCGAAACGCTGGGGAGACTTACGCCCCGTGGCGACCTCGGCGCAATCGCCGCAGCGGGGCGTCGCTTCGAGCCACGGCAACGCCAGCGTCAGCCCCAGACCTTGCAATACGACGCGTCGCGATAGGTTGGTTTCCGATGACATCGGTGATCACTCTCCTGGGTTCGAGCGGCGGAAGCTAGCCACGGAAAAATCGCGGCAGCGCTGATTGCGGAATTGCGAACTAAGGACGACGGTTTCCATGAGCGGCGCGAAA
>JBJTOW010000704.1:0-6606 GCA_046074805.1 Planctomycetota bacterium
ATGTCATTCGCGACGGACTGGAAGTCCGTCGTACAACCGCTGAGCACAACCTCAAAAATCACGAACGCGGACAGCGGGAGCCGGAGGCTCCCGCCACGTGGCGGGAGCTTCCAGCTCCCGTTACTGCTCGACGTCGCCACCTCACGTTGTCCCCCATGGAATTCCTCGTACGACAGACTTCCAGTCCGTCACGCTTCGTAACGCGATATGTGCTCGCAAGGCGGATGCGCGGCGTGATATGTCATCCGTGACGGACTGGAAGTCCGTCGTACGACCGCTGAGCACAACCTGAAAAATCGCAGACGCGGACAGCGGGAGCCGGAGGCTCCCGCCACGCGAACTTCGTCATCGCAACCACACCACGGTATTCGCGGAGCGACTACGTTCGATGGAGCGAGGCCACACTCTTTTCGCTCGAGCGGGCCACGAGTCGTTGCACAACGGCCAGACCACCGAACAGTGAGACCGAAAACACCAAGTCACCCGCCAACGTGTAGCGGAAGAAAGGCAAGGCTCGGACAAAGCAGTGCAGCAATCCAGCAGCGGAATGCTCGTACATGTCGCCGATCGCCCATACGGCGAAATTGGTCGTGGCGAAGAACAGCAGCGAGCCAGCGAGGCTGCACGCGACCAAGGTGCTCGCCGATCCCCACGCCCCGGCACCACGATCGAGTGGCAACCAGCGGCGCAGCGACGGGCCCCACAGTACGGGTGCCGCGAGCGACATATACACGACTGCCATCAGCCGCCAGTCGTAGCCACCAATCACCCAATCGCTCGCCACCATCGCGCCCAACGGTACCCAGATGGCGAATCGGCGGTCGGCGAACAAATAGCCAGCGAACAACGCCAACGCGGCGATCGGCGCAAAGTTTGGAATGTCGCGAACGACGAGCCGCGCGGCCGCTCCGGCCACCACGAGAGCCACCCCGGCCGCGATCCTGCTTGTCATGCCCATAGCCTGTCCCACTTCCTCGCAAACCGCTCGACGATCACGCCCGCCCTCGGAACCCAACCCTTAGCGTCCCCGGATTGGCGAAACGCCCTAGTTTACGGACCCGAGGCGAACCGGAACAGTCCTACCGCTCGTATCCCAAGGGAATTGGTGGCCCGGCGGCGGGAAACAGGAAATCGTCGAGCGGTTCGACGGGGGCCATTCGGCGCCGTCCAAGCGGACCGTCGGAGCGCGCGGCCCCGAGCACTCGCGCACGACTCGCGGCGCGCGATACCGCGACGCGCAATCATCCCACGCACCGGCGGATGAGGGCGGCCAACTCTGGATTTTCCCGTCGCATTTTGCAAAACCGTCTCATTTTGAGCCATCCGCTGGGTGTCGCACGCTCCCAAACACTTGACGCTGAAGCCACGCCGCAATCGCTTCAACACAAGCCTCGGCGGCAGGCTAACAACGCCGAAACATCCAAAAAACAAGGGCTTTTCATTGACAAAAGTGCTCGAAAGGGCGATTCCAACTTGGCTCGTTTGTTGTGCGTCGCCTCGAAAATCCGCCACTTTGGCACGCCGATTGCTGCTCAAGGATTGCCCGAGCGGTAATGTGAGGCGGATCAGCCTCTGGTTTTCCTCCTGGTCCCGACCCACACACCGCTTGTCATTTGATTCGTTCCGCCTCCTGTCTGAAACAAGGATCGCACGTCATGGACCTCGTCTTCCGTCCCGTCCGCGTGTTCCGCTCCGCCCGCCGGTCCGCTTCGTTGTCGCGAACCGTGTCCCACGCCTCGCCATCCGTTTCCGCGGCACCTAGCAGCTCGCGCCGCGTCGAGCGGGATCGATTGGCCTCGCGCCGGCTACGTTTCGAGAATCTTGAACCGCGACTCAACATGGCCCTCGACGTGCCCGCCTTCAGTAGCCTGCCGGGCGCCAATCACACCGTTTACCTCGATTTCGACGGCCACACCACGACCGGCACTTCCTGGAATAGCTCGTACGGCGTCACCACGATCAACTCGCCGGCCTACAGCACGGACGCCGATACGGCCAATTTCAGCGCTTCGGAACTGGCGACGATCGAACGTGTCTATAGGCGAGTCGCCGAGGATTTCGCGCCATTTAATGTCAACGTGACCACCGTCGCCCCGCCGCTCGACGACTTGCAGAAGACCAGTTCGACCGACACTCGCTGGGGCGTGCGGGCGGTGGTCACGAAGGACGTGGCGTTCAACTGCGGTTGCGGCGGCATCGCCTATATCGACAGCTTCAATTGGAGCAATGACACGCCGGTCTACGTGTTCAACACCGGAGAGGTCGGTGTCGCCGAAGCGGCCAGCCACGAGGTGGGGCATTCTCTGGGACTATCCCATGATGGCACGTCGACTGCTGGCTACTACCAGGGACACGGCACGGGCGCGACGTCATGGGCCCCGATCATGGGCGTGGGCTACTACGTGAACGTCTCGCAGTGGGACAAGGGCGAGTACTTCGGGTCGAACAATGCCGGTTCCGGCGCCAACTACGGCAAGGGGCCGGATGATCTGGCCATCATCACCACCTACAACGGTTTTGGCTATCGCGCGGACGCCGCTGGCAACACGCAAGCGACGGCCACGCCGCTTGCCGTTTCCGGCACTTCGGTTTCCGCCAGCGGACTGATAGAAACCCGCGCCGATGTCGATTTTTACTCGTTCACCACCGGTGCCGGCGCGGTTTCGCTGAACATCAATCCGGCGGCGCTCGGCGCGAACCTAGACATCAAGGCCGACCTGTATGACTCGGCCGGCAACTTGGTCGCCACAGCCGATAACACGGCGGCGCTCAACGCCACACTAAACGTCACACTGGCCGAAGGCACCTACTACCTGAAGGTCGACGGCGTGGGCGTTGGAACTCCCACCGCCAACCCGCCCACGGGCTACACCGACTACGCCAGCATCGGCCAGTACACCATCAGTGGATCGATCGTCGCTTCCACCGGCAGTTCGGTCAGCGTCGCCGCCGCCAGCGCCACGAAGGCCGAAGGAAACAGCGGTTCGACCGCCTTCACCTTCACCGTCACTCGTTCGGGCGATACGAGCCAATCGGCCACGGTAGATTTCGCGGTCGCCGGCTCGGGCACTTCCGCGGCCGATGGAACCGATTTCGTCGGCGGTGTCCTTCCATCCGGCACGCTGACTTTCGCCCCCGGAGTCCTCTCGCAAACCGTCACTTTGAACGTCCAGGGCGACACGACCGTCGAGTCGAACGAAACGTTTACGCTAACTCTGAGCAACCCGACGGGCGGCATGACGATCGCCGCCGCCACCGCTTCGGGCACGATCCAAAACGATGACAATCCGCCCGCCGCGCCGACGTTGTCGATCGCCGCGACCAGCGCTTCGAAGGCCGAAGGCACCGGGACCACGCCGACGCCGTTCGTCTTCACAATCACCCGCTCGGGCGACCTCGCGGGAACCAGCACCGTCCGCTACTCGGTCGCCGGCACCGGCAGCAAGAAAGCCACCAGCGCCGATTTCGTGAACGGTTTGGCGACGAACGTCCAGGTGAGTTTCGCCGCGGGCGTCGCCACGGTCGACATCACGCTGAACGTCATCGCCGACAGCACCAAGGAACCGAACGAAACGTTCCGCGTATCGTTGTCGAGCGCTACGGGCGCGACGATCGCGACGAGCAGCGCCAACGGTTCGATTCTCAACGACGACGGAACAACGGCGGCGGCGGCCGGATCCGAACGTGATGGCGGCCGTTATTACGGCGAAGACGGCGACGCGCGAGTGAACCGCGCGTTGATCGCTGTCGCCGACCCGCTGTGGTCGTTCGTGCCGGCCGAGTTCCTCACCCCGGAACAGCTCGCCGTGCCCATCATCACCTGGATCAACGGCACGCCCTACATCGGCGACTTGGCCCATGACCATGGGCACGAAGACGGTCACGGCCACGAGCACACTGAGCTTTTGGTCGGCGGTTTCGCTCACGACGATCATGATCACGACGATCATGATCACGAAATCGATGGAACGCTGGACTCTCTCAGTGCGAGCGACCTCAATAGCGGGCTGCTCACCGAGTTTTCCGGCGCGATGGCCACGACAGGCGGGGCGAGTGGCCGATCGGTCGTCACCCGTGGCCGCGGTTCGCTGGCGGCTCGGTCCGTTGCGCCGAGTTTGCTAGACGCGGCGTTGGTCGAGGAAAGCGAAGCGCTCGCCGCCAGCCGCTCGACCGATTGCGACCTCACCGGCGACTCGGTCGACAATGCGGAAACCGACGCGTTGATCGACGACGCGCTCGCCGCCTGGGCCGCCATTTAACCTTGATTGCAGCGATTCAAGGTACCACGAATCGCACGAATCCTACGAATAACAACGAAGACCCGAAACATCCGTCCACCACGGATAGTTTCGGGTCTTCATTCGTTCGATTCGTAAGATTCGTGGTAAACCGTTTTGGCTAGGCTCCCAAGAACACCAAGGACAACGGGAACATGTGCTCAGCCGACGCCCAGCCTTGCTAGACTACGATCGTCCGCGCCAATACAGAGACTCGCTGTCGCGTTTTGCGATTTTGTCTCATTTTGAGTCGCCTTCGGCTGAGTGGCGACGGCAACGCGAATCGCTGAGCGCCGATGCTTGAGAAGATCCTGGCCCAAAAGCCAGTCTCAGGCTCATTCACGCAACCCATTCTCTGGCAGGGTGTTGCGTTGCCCACTTAGCGCTGATCGACGGTCGGATCTCGCCGTCACCCCCGCTACCGGCCAGCGCCGCGTCAGCCTTTGGCATGTCACTTGCATGGGGAGTTCGCCGTCAGCGGAGGCGGCGGCATGCCATTTTCTCATTCCATGTTGAGCATGCCAGTCGTTCCGCCAGACATCTCATCGCGTTTCTTTTTTTCGTTGTTCGGTCATCTGGTCTTTTTTTCAAAGGGTCGCATGGTACGCATCACGGTCTCCATTCTTTCCGCATCTCCCGTCCGTCCGCCCGCCCCAACCGGCCTCTTCGCACTCGCCTTTCGGAAAACTTGCCGCCCGCGAGTCGTCCGAGCTACGCGCGTAGCTCCATGGGCGACGGGTCGGCCAAGCGCTCCCTGCGCTTCGAGAACCTCGAACCGCGATTGAATATGGCTTTGGAAGTCCCAGCCTTCAGTAGTTTGCCTGGCGCGAAACATACTATCTATCTGGACTTCAATGGTCATACGACAACAAATGACTCATGGAATCAGGCGTTCAATGTCAGTACTATCCAATCACCCGCCTACAGCAGCGATAGCGATCCAACAACCTTCAGTGCGGCTGAGCTTTTCACAATCAAGTTGACGTGGGCGCGTGTCGCCGAGGATTTTGCGCCATTCAATGTCAATGTAACAACAGTGGAACCTAACCTCGCTGATCTGCAAAAGACCGGGCCGGGTGATACGCGCTGGGGAATTCGCGCTGTCATCACCAAGGATGTGGCATTCGGCGGCGGCTATGGCGGAATCGCGTTTGCTGGAAGCTTTAACTGGAGTACCGACACGCCGGTTTTCATTTTTAATACCACCACGGTCGGTATCGCCGAGGCGGTGAGCCATGAAGTCGGCCATTCGCTCGGCTTGGACCATGACGGCGTGGAAAACCAAGACTATTACTATGGGCATGGTTTCAACGCTACCTCATGGGCCCCGATCATGGGGGTGGGGTACAACAAGGCGGTTACCCAATGGGACAAGGGGGAGTACTTTCAGTCGAACAACGCCGATTCCATGGCAAATTTTGGTAGGGGACCGGACGATTTAGCGGTGATCACGACCTACAACGGCTTCGGCTTTCGCCCTGACTCCGTCGGCGATACTCTAGCGGTGGCGACGCCGCTCGCAATTTCAGGCGGTTCGATAACGGCTAACGGCATTATCGAAAATCGCGACGATGTCGATGTCTATTCATTTATTACAGGTACCGGACCCGTATCGATAAATATCAATACGGCAATCGGGGCGAATCTCGACGTCAGAGCCGATCTTTACAATTCGGCGGGCAACTGGGTCGCTACCGCCAACGACCTTGCCTCGCTCAACGCCAGTCTCAACGTCACGCTATCGGAAGGTGTCTATTATCTGAAGGTGGATGGCGTGGGAGTTGGCAACCCATTGATCCTCCCGCCATCTGGCTACACGGACTATGGCAGCATCGGCCAGTACGGTATCACCGGTTCCATAACTCCTCCGATCGGCAGCTCCGTGAGCATCAACACGAAATCCAGCACCAAGTCCGAAGGAGATATTGGATCTACCTACTTCACCTTCACGGTCACCCGTTCAGGCAACCTAAGCCAAGCGGCCACTGTCAATTACAATGTCGCGGGATCTGGCAGCACACCAGCGAATTCAACGGACTTCGTAGGTGGTCAATTCCCTTCGGGGTCACTAACGTTCGCACCCAACATTTCGACGCTGCCCGTTACGATCCAAGTGCGGGGCGATACGACCGTTGAGACCGAGGAACGTTTCTCGGTTACCTTGGGAAATCCCTCAAGCGGAATGACGATCGCCGCCTCCGCGGCGATCGGCATCATCAAAAATGACGATCCGATTTCAGTCGTAAAAAGCTTGATAACAAATGTGACAACCTTCGACGATGAGAAAGACAAATCGCCGTATTCCGTGCTGACAATTGCTCCAAGTGAC
>JBJTOW010000705.1:0-7553 GCA_046074805.1 Planctomycetota bacterium
TCCCAACTTCCTGTTCGACTCGCGACGCCCCGGCGACCTGGAAAAGGTCGAGGCGATCAGCAAACGGCTGATGCAACGCGTTGTCGCGGTGGGTGGAACCTTGTCCGGCGAACATGGAATCGGCAACGATAAAACGGCCTACATGCCGCTGGTCTTCGGCGCCGATACGCTGCGTCTACAATTGGCCGTGCCGCGAATCTTCAATCCTCGACACCAACTGAATCCCTTGAAAGTGTTCGCCTCGCGCAGCTTCGCCCACAACAACGCGACCAGCCTCGGAGATCGTAACGTAAATGTCAACGCGGGCGGTAACGCGGGCGGTGGCATAGTTGGTGGCGCGAAGAGTAACGCTAACAGTGGCGCGAACGCCAACCCACAACCTCACGCCGGTTCGAGCGCGAAAAATACGGCCGGGCACGCCGAGAAGATTCCGCTCCGCGACACCACACCGCTGTTCACGCCGTTTCTCGACGCCGTCGACGGCGTGATTTGTCTCGCCGCCACGGCGACCGCCGCCGATTTGGAACCGCTGCGGGCGGCGCACTCGCTGCGGTTCCCGCTACTGCTTGACGGCGTCGCAACGCTCCGCGAGCAAGTCGCGGCGAGCGGTTTCGCGCCGTCCTCTTCGCGGTTCGGCCCGTTCTGCGACAACATTTTGGGCATGAATTGGCGTTTGCCATCCGGCCAGCTCGTGCGGATCGGCGAGCGGGTCGTGAAGTCGACGACCGGCTACGATCTATTGCGATTCTTGCTGAACTCGCAAGGCGCGTTCGGCGAGCCGGTCGACTTTGTGCTGCGTCTGCGGCCCGAATGCGACCAGTCCGGCCAGTTCTTTTTGCGCGGTCCCTTTGACGACTTGAGGATCGCGGCGGCGCGGTTGTTGAACACCTGCTGGATCCATTGGTTCGATGCAGTCGACTTGCTTGTGTCCGAAGGTGGAACCGAGTGCTCCCTGCGGATTGCGCTGAACTGCCCGCAAGTCGAGTGGCCCGTCTACGCCGACTATCTGAGTCGACTAGCCATCGACCAGCGTTTGACGTTGGAATCGACCTTGGCGACACAAACGCAAAATCATTCCACAAGCCCAGTGGTTGGCGATATCGCCGCCAACCTCAACGCCAATCTTGATGGATGCCCCGATTTCGCGTTCAAGACCACGCCGGCGCGGGCGTTGTCGCTGGCGCGCGAACTGGCTTCCGAGCCCGGCTTGCGTTGCGTCGCCCTGTGCTACAACGGCGTCGTGCATGGCTACTTTACCGGCGTCGGCGGCGGAAACAACTTGGCCGGTTCCCCACCTTCCAACATGTCCAATCCGTCCAACAATCATGCTGTCGATCACGCCGTCGATCACACCGTCGTTGACACCGTCGATCACTCGACCAATCCCGCAGCCCGTGTCGCCGCACTGACCGCCCGTTACGCGGCCGCTCTGTGTGAAGCGGGCGGCGATTGGCAATGCCGCCATCTACCCCGGGGCACATCCCAGCCGATCGAACGCGATTGGCTCGAAACGCTGACCCGCGAATTCTCCCGGACGTGAATCCGTCGATGAATCCACATTCCGTTTCTCCATCGAAGACCGAAGGTTGCGTCGCCGCCCCAGGATTGCCCATGTCCGGCGACCGCGATCTGCTGACGCGTTGCGTACACTGCGGCCTCTGCCTGGAAGTTTGTCCGACGTACCAGATCTCGGGCGAGGAGAACAATTCGCCGCGCGGGCGATTGCGTCTCTGGCGGGAAGAGGCCGAAGGACGGTTGCCACCCGACGAGTGGACCGCGAAATACACCGCCGATTGCGTCGGCTGCCTCGCTTGCGAGCCGGCCTGCCCAGCGAATGTGCCGTACGGAGAAATCCTGGAACTCGTCCGCCATCAGCATGTCGATCAAGGTCGCGCCAAACCGCCCCTCTGGCTGCGGAGCGCCGCCGCGCTTGCCGCGCGCCCCAAGCTGTTCGGCTGGCTGGCCACTCCCGTTCGGCTTTTGCGGCGCTGGGGCGTGCCGGCTCATCGGTTTTTATTTCGCGGGGAACCGGCAGTCGCCGGCTCGACCGCCGCCTACGCCCGCTGGTGCATGGAAAAGTATCAACCCACCGGCCCGACTGTCGCGCTACTGACCGGCTGCCTGATGGAAGCCGTCTTCCGCGAACTCAATTTCGCCACCGTGCGGGTGCTGGCCAAGAGCAACATTCGGGTCGTCGTTCCGCCGGGCCAGGGTTGCTGTGGCGCGATGCACGAGCATCTGGGCGTTGGCGGTGTCGAGGCGCTGCGGCAGCGCAACCAGTTGGCGTTCGCATCGAAGCCCTCGTCGCCCAGCCAGATGGGGCCCGTGGACGCGATCATCGCGAACTCCTCGGGCTGTGGGCTGGCGTTGGGCAAGACGATGCGGGCCGTCGGCGGGCCGCCTGTTCGCGACGTGCTTGAGTTCCTTGGTGAGCAGTTCGCAAGCCGGCCGCCGAAGTTGGCGAAGCGGTCCGCCGACGCGCGAGTGTATGTCGATCTGCCCTGCCACTTGGTGCATGGGCAGCGAGTGGCTGAGATTCCCCGCGCGGTGCTCGACGCGACCGGACTCGCTTGGCAGTACGCCCCGATGGCTCGCGATTGCTGCGGATCGGGCGGCGTATACAACTTGCAGCAGCCGCAGAACGCGCGGGAGATACTCGCCCGCAAGGCCGAGTTCCTCAACGATGCGGTGGGCGATCCGGTGATTTTGGCAACCAGCAACCATGTTTGTTTAATGCAGTGGTATTCGGCCCGCTCCAGCGGCCTTGTGCGCAAGCCGTTTGAAACCAAACATGTGATCCAGCTACTTGACGAAGCCCTGGTTTGATCTTGTGGGAAAGCCACGATGCGGGTCGTTTACTTGACCGCCGGCGCGGCGGGGATGATTTGCGGCAGTTGCCTGCGGGACAACACCTTGGCGCGGGCTCTTTCCCGCGCGGGTGTCGACATCGAACTGGTGCCGACCTACACGCCAATCCGTACCGACGAGCCGGACGCGAGCGGTTCGCGGGTGTTTCTTGGCGGGCTGAATGTTTATTTCGATCAGAAGATCCCCGGTTTCGCCTGGCTTCCGAGTTGGCTGACCGGTTGGCTGGACCGTCCCGGCCTGCTGCGTTGGGCGACCTCGTTCGGCATCCAGACCGACGCCCGTGATCTCGGGGCGCTGACGGTCTCGCTATTGCGCGGCCACCTTGGTCGGCAGCGGCGCGAGATCGAGCGGCTGGTCGGGTGGCTCGCCTCGCGGCCCGCCTGCGACATCGTGCATTTTTCCAACTTGATGATTGGCGGATGTATTCCGCGATTGAAAGAACGGCTCGGCTGCCGCGTCGTGGTGACGTTGCAAGGGGACGATATCTTCCTCGACGAACTGCCGCCGCCCTATCGCGAACAGGCCGAGGCGGAGATGCGGCGGCTGGTCGCGGATGTCGACCGCTTTGTGGTGAACTGCCGCTTTTACGGCGACGCGATGGGCCGGCGATTCAACATTCCGCCAGAAAAAATGGAAGTACAGCCGCTGACTATCGACACGGCCGATTTCGCGGGCGAGCGGCCTGAGCGAACCGGCTCCGAGCGGGTCGTGGGTTACTTGGCTCGGCTGGCGCCGGAAAAGGGGCTGGCGGTGTTGATCGACGGGTTTCTGGCGTTGCGATCCCGGCCAGGGACCGAGCGATTCCGGCTGCGGATCGCGGGATGGATGGGCGACCATCGCCGCGGGTTTGTCGATGAGCAGAAGGCGAAGTTGCGGGCGGCCGGTTTGGATGGCGCCGTCGAGTTTGTGGGCGAACTGGATCGGCGGGGAAAGGTGGAATTCCTGCGCGGCATCGATCTGTTGAGCGTCCCGGCCGCGTACGACGAACCCAAGGGGTTGTATGTGCTGGAAGCCTTGGCGGCCGGCACGCCTTACGTGCAGCCCGCGCGGGGCGCCTTCCCGGAAATCCACGAGCGGCTGGGCGGCGGCTTGCTTGTCGCGCCGAACGATCCGATCCGCTTGGCGGACGGCTGGGAATCGCTACTTCGCGACGACAACCGTCGCGCGACGCTGGGGCGGGAAGGACAGGCGGCGGTCCAACGTCTGGCCAGCTCCTCTTACCTTACGGAACGTATGCTCGCCACCTACGGCAGTTTGCTAGGCTGATTCATCGTGATTTTTTCAAATCATAAACTTCGAGTTGGCACGCCGTGCGTCAGCCTTCCATATTCTCTTCCCGAGACACATTGCGACGGACTGGGAAGTCCGTCGTACCAGTAAATGAAGAGTTAATAACGCAATAGGCTGTTTATAAACCGCTTCCGGCTACGAAATGGCTTCGCGCGCGACCGGGTAATTGCGGAAGCGGATCGAATAACAGGACTCGAACCAGCGGGCGATGTCGGCTTCCCGAGCCGTGTCGTAGTCCGGAGCGACGTGGAGCACTCGGCCGGGGCACGTCGCGCGGATTTCGCCCTGGTCCACCAGCAGTTCGCCGTCTTTGATCACGCAGCGGGGCGTTTCGAACATCGCCTGTTTGTTATCGTTCGGCGAGTAGATCGTGATGTCGGCGTCGGCGCCGATACCCAGATGGCCTTTGTGGTCCAGTCCCAAGATCCGGGCCGGGCCAGCTCGGGTGATAATGGCGATCTCGTAAAGCGAGTACTCGCGGTCGATGTCGGCGAGCTGGGTGCGGTCGCGAACGGCCGGATGCACTTGGCTTAAGGCTTCGCGGCGAAAGCCGCTATCCATCAATAAACGGATGATTTGCGGATACGCCAGGAACGACCCGCCATTGGGATGATCGGTGCTCATCACAACGCGCCATGGATCTTGCACCATTAAATACCATTCCAACCCAATCGCCCATTGCAAAGAATGAACGAGGCTGCGATTGCGGTATTTGATCGGCGCGATGCCGCAGCCCGATTCCATTTCAATATCGGCGCTGAACCATTTCGTGCCGTAAACCTGGTGCAAATAATAGCCGAGCGGCCCGTCGCACGTCATGCTGGTCGTATCCCCGAACATCACTTGGCCCACGTCGACCGTGAGGTGCGGGTTCGAGTTGATAAAGTCGGCCAGCGGCGCCACACGGCTGCAGAACGTGTCTTCGTCCACGTTGCCGCCGCCGTAGCTATGGAACTGAATGTGGGTTAGATGCCCGCGATGGCCTTCCAGGCACCGCATCGTTTCGAGCGTGGTGGTCCAGTTGCCGGGCAATCCCAGATTGTTGCAGTGTATATGGACCGAGTGCGGCAAACGAAGCCGGTCGGCGGCGGCCGCCAGTTCGCGGACAATGTCGCGGGGCCTGATACCGAAATGATCGATTCGATCGTCTAGCGACCGCACGTTGCCGGAAGCCCGCTGTTTCCACATTTCCACGCCGCCCGGATTGACCAGCTTGCAGCCGTAGCCGCGAGTCGCTCCTAGCAGCCAAGCCATGAATGCGTCGAGCTGTTGTGGATCCTTGTCGCGGATCGACCGCATCGCATAATGGTTGTTGCCCATCAATAAATAAAAGCCTTTGTCAAGGCACGGCGTGTCGGCGAACTCTTCGTGGGCGTGGCGGGCGGCAAGCGGCGGGATGGCGGCGTCGAAGACCGTCGTGTATCCCATCCCCGCGTACTTGTAGCCCGTGGCGAATGAACTGGGAACGCTGCCCATCGTTCCGCTGCGGGTCAGCGGCGTGCGGCGCACCGGAGTGGCGTCGCGTTTCTCCTCGGGACGCATTTTTCGTCCCGTATTCACTTTCGGACCAGCGATATGGCTGTGCATGTCGACGCCGCCCGGCATCACCACCAGGCCGGTCGCGTCGAGCGTCCGCGAGGCGCGCGACGCCGGGTCGGCGGGCGCCGCCACGATCTTGCCGCCCGCGATCCAGAGATCCCCGACCTGGCCATTCACGCCATTTCGAGGATCGTAGATCGTGCCGCCCGCGATCCGGAAGTACTCGACCGCCATGCTTCAATGTCCCGTGCTATCAGTTGCCTGCGCTGTCAGTTGTCCGCGCTATCCGTTGTCCGCGCTATCCGTTGTCCGTGCTGTCCGCGATCAGTTCGATGAATTCCTCGCCGAAGTCCTCGGTCTTGCGGTCGCCGACGCCGCGGATTTTGCGGAATTCGTCCAGTGTTTGCGGGCGTTGGCGCGCCATATCGCGGAGCGACGCGTCGCTGAAGACGATGTACGCCGGCACGCCCATTTCGTCGGCCAGCTTTCGGCGTAGTTGCCGCAGCGACTCGAAGAGCGTTCGATCGACGCCGTCCCACGACTCGGCGGCGACCGACGGTTTGACGCTTCCCGGCATTTTGCCGCCACCGGTTTTGGTCCGCTTTTCCTCGGTTTCGGTGTCCGTTGGCTTGAGCAATCGGGGTGTCGCTTGACCGCGGAGCACTTGTCGTCCGAGCGGGGTGACTTCCAGCACTTGGTATTCGCCCACTTTGCGAAGATAGCCTTGGCCAGCCAGCTGTTCGATCCAGTCGCGAACGGTGCGCTGCGTTTCTTGGGCAAGCAAACCGTAGGTCGAGAGCTTCTCGTGACCATTCTGAAGGATTCGTTGGTCGCGGGAACCACGGAGCACCAGCGCCGTGTAGTCGCCGCCGAACCGCTCTTGCTGCCGCACGACACTGGACAAAATCTTTTGCGCGACGATCAGCGAATCGGGCACGGTATCGACTTGTCCCAGGCACAAATCGCACGCCCCGCAAGAATCGCCGGGCAATTCCTGGCCGAAGTAGCGAGTCAACGCTTTATGACGGCACACCGCGCCCGCGCAGTAGGCGGCCATGGCGTCGAGCGATTCCAAGGCCCCGTCCGGCGGCGGCGCCTCGTCCTTCGCCCATCGCTGCTTCCACGACACGACATCGCCCGCCGAGTAGAACAGCACGCAATCGGCCTCCAGGCCGTCGCGGCCAGCCCGGCCACTCTCCTGCTGATAGTTCTCCAGCGATTTCGGCATCCCGGCGTGCGCCACGTACCGCACATTCGATTTATCGATCCCCATGCCGAACGCCACTGTGGCGATGATCGTATCGACGCGGTCGCCGACAAACGCGTCTTGATGGCGGTGCCGCTCTTCGTCGCTTAGGCCCGCATGATACGGCAACGTGCGATAGCCCAGTCCCGAGAGCGTCAGGTGGAGCATGTCGACATCGCGGCGAGTCAGGCAATAGATGATTCCCGCTTCCTGCCGATGTTGGTCGAGCACTTTGCGGATCTGTTCGACCAACCCGTCCCGCCGTTCCACCCGATAAATCAAATTGGGCCGATCGAAAGAACCGACCAGCCGCACCGGATTGGCCAGGCCAAGCTGCGTGGCGATGTCGTCGCGCACTCGCGGAGTGGCCGTCGCGGTGAAAGCATGGACGCCAAGCGTTGGGAACTGGCGTTTAAGCAGCGACAGTTCGCGGTATTCGGGGCGGAAATCGTGCCCCCACTCCGATATACAGTGCGCTTCATCGACAGCAATAAAAGAAACATTTACTTCAGAGAAAAAGAGTAAATTTTCTTCTTTGGTTAGTGTTTCGGGAGCCACATAGAGCAGTTTGGTATGCCCTGCTATAATATCTTGTTTTACTTCGCGGATT
>JBJTOW010000706.1:0-4077 GCA_046074805.1 Planctomycetota bacterium
ATCGGCGAAGGGGGAACACTCACCGGGGTCGCGATAGCGCTTCCCGATCGCATCCCGCCACTATCGCGAAACGCGGCCGAGAGATCATGAACGAAAGCCATCTGCACATGGGCGATCATGATCACGCCGCCTTCGGCCAACGGTATGTCGCCCGTCACCCGGACGCCGTCGAGCAGCGTGCCATTGCGGCTGCCCAGATCGCGCAACACCCACCCACCCTGAGAATGGAAAATCTCGGCATGGTAGCGGCTGCAACGGTCATCCTTGATCGCGATCTGATTCGTCGCGGTCCGTCCAATCGTTACGGTGCGGCCCGGCGTCAAACGAAAGACATCGGTCCACTTGGTCCCCTCGCGAATCACCAGATAGGCTTGCATGACCGCTCCGCGTTATCCCGAATGCCACGATCGGCATCTTCGACAGATCGCCTCCAACCGGAATTTCCGGTCGGTCCTCGAGCTGAAAGGCGGCAGTCTTCGCGACCCGCACGAAACGGAGCGGGAGGGCGTCGGCGGCGGGCCATCGTTTTTCTTGCAACACCTTCAGGTTGGGGCTATCTTAAAAGTTAGCACGCGTGGCGTTAAGTGCCGGAAGGCTCGCGCCGGTGCCGCTGAATCGACTCACATGATTTTTGGAGGGGAACCACCGACAACAGCGATCGCTGCTTACCGGGGTTTTCCTTTTCCCCCTTGCCAGGAGTTCGCTGATGTCTCGCCGCGATCACCGCCAAGCCTCCAGCCACCGCTTACGACCTGTCGTTGCGGAAATCGACTGCCAATCTTGGATCCAGCCCCGACCGGCTTACCGTTCCGTCGTTTTTGGGGCTGTCGTTTTTCTGGGCTGCGCCGCGATCGCCGCTGTCGGACCACTCTACACGGCGCTCGCCGGCCACGGAAATCAACGCGGCGGCGCGGTGGGTGGCGTTTCCATCGACGCCGAAGGCGTGCTGCGAAGCGTGACCATCGATGCGAAGCAATCTTTCCGGCGGATCATGCTTCGCGATCTCAAACCGGCCAACGATCAGCTCAACGCGCCGGTGGAACTCCGCAAAGTTTCGCTGCGGGGAATAGAGGCCGCGATTGCTGGCGCCAAGCCGGAGAACTTCAACCAACTGCCTGACGAAGTGAAGTACCTCGCGGGACTTCAGCGTATCCAGTACATCGTGCTCTCCCCCGAAGATAATGACATCCTTTTGGTCGGTCCGGCGGAAGGTTGGAAGGTGGACGACGGCGGCAATGTCATCGGTGTGACCACTGGACAACCCGTCCTGCAACTTGAAGACCTGGCCATGGCGTTCCGCACCGTCAACGCCGCTCGACAGGGTGGAATCAGTTGTTCCATCGATCCGACACCCCAGGGTCAGCAAAATCTCCGCAAGTTTTTGTCGACGCAGCGTCAAATGAGTCCCAACACGCTCACCGGAATGCAGCAAGCGCTCGGGGCCCAGACCATTACGGTCACCGGCGTGCCCGGCGATAGCCACTTCGCCCGCGTGCTTGTCGCCGCCGACTATCACATGAAGCGAATCGCCATGAACCTCGATCCATCGCCCGTGAAAGGCTTGGTCGGTTTCCTCGATCTCGTCAAAGCTCAAAATGTCCGCCTCACGAACATGATGCCCCGTTGGTGGCTAGCCTGTAACTACCAGCCGCTTTTGCGCAGCGAGGATGGCTTGGTATGGGAACTCCGCGGTCCCGGCGTCAAAGCGATGACCGAGGACGAAGTCATCAACGCCGACGGCACTTATTCACAAACTGGTAAGGAAAACCCCGTTGCTCGCAAGTGGGCCGATATGATGTCAGAGCGTTATGAGCAACTGTCAAGCAAGAACGCCGTCTTCGGCGACTTGCGAAATGTGATGGACATGTGTGTGATCGCCGCGCTGATTCAAAAAGAAGGATTGATGGACAAGGCGGGGTGCAGCCTGCCGCGGATCTCCGACTCGGCCTTCCCACTCGCCGCGATGAAGTGGCCCGTTCCCAAATCGGTCGCCACCCAGTGCAGCTTTATCAAACGGGATCGCGAGTATGTGGTCACCGCGTCCGGAGGCGTCCAGATCGACTCGTTCGCCGTCGCCGATCAAGTAAAGGTCGACGACACGATCAAATCGATTCGCGATCGATCGGTTGTAGGCCGTTCTGCGTCGACATTTTGGTGGAACTAAATCGACGCGGAACCGGCTGATATCGAGAGTAGAGAAAATCCAACCTATGACCCAAGTTATTGCTTGGTCGGTGCTCAAAAATGGGATAGGCACTCGTTAAAGCGAACTTCCAAGTCCCCCACCTTCAAAGCATTTCGACGGACAGCACGTCCGTCGTACCCTGAAATACAGACTGCGACAAAGCACTAGCCCAGACTCTCTGCTATCTCCCGTTTTTTCAAGGATCACCCGATGTCATTCCGCTGTGCCGGTAAACGTGGCGTCGCAAGTCGCCGTTCGCTTCTGCGAAAACCGGGGTCGAAGGGATTAATGGCATTGCTTGCGGCGGCCTGCGTCGCCTTGGGGTCTTTGCCGTTGCTTGAGGCGTTGGCGGGCCATGGGAATTTCCGCCGCGGCGCGGTCGGTGGCGTTTCCATCGACACGGACGGGGTGCTTCGAAGCGTCACTGTCGACGCCAAACAGTCGTTCCGGCGTATCGTGCTTCGCGACCTCAAGCCGGCTGGCGAACAGCTCAACGTGCCGGTCGAACTCCGTAAAGTGTCGCTCCGTGGTCTCGAGGCGGCGATCGCTGGCGCCAATCCGGAAAACTTCAATCAACTGCCCGATGAAGTGAAGTACCTTGCGGGCCTTCAGCGAATCCAATACGTCGTGCTCTCGCCGGACGACAACGACATCCTGTTGGTCGGTCCGGCGGAAGGTTGGAAAGTGGACGACGGTGGCAACGTCGTCGGAATCACGACAGGCCAACCCGTCCTGCAACTCGAAGACCTGGTCATGGCGTTCCGGACCGTCAACGCCGCTCGCCAAGGCGGCATAAGCTGCTCGATCGATCCGACCCCCGAAGGCCACCAAAACCTGCGTAAATTTCTCTCCACGCAACGGCAAATGGGCCCCAATACGCTCGCCGGGATGCAGCAAGCTCTCGGCCCTCAGACCATCACCGTCACGGGTGTGCCCGGCGATAGCCACTTTGCCCGCGTGCTGGTCGCCGCTGACTATCACATGAAGCGGATCGCGATGAATCTCGACCCATCGCCGGTGAAGGGACTGGTCGGCTTCCTCGACTTGATCAAAGCCCAGAATGTCCGCATCACGAACTTGATGCCCCGCTGGTGGCTCGCCTGCAACTACGAACCGCTATTGCGTAGCGAAGATGGCTTGGTGTGGGAACTCCGTGGTCCTGGCGTCAAAGCGATGACGGAGGACGAAGTGGTCAAAGCCGACGGCACCTACGCACAGACGGGCAAGGAAAACCCGGTGGCGCGGAAGTGGGCCGATATGATGACCGAGCGCTACGAGCAACTTTCGGCCAAGAACGCAGTGTTTGGCGATTTGCGAAATGTTATGGACATGTGCGTGATCGCGGCGTTGATTCAGAAGGAAGGACTCATGGAAAAGGCCGGTTGCAGCCTTCCGAGGATCTCCGATTCCGAATTCCAACTTGCCGCCATGAAGTGGCCTGTTCCCAAATCGATCGCCACCCAATGCAGCTTTATTAAGCGGGACCGCGAGTACATCGTCACGGCATCCGGTGGCGTCCAGATCGACTCATTCGCCGCCGCTGACCGAGTGAAGGTTGACGATACGATCAAGTCCATCCGCGATCGCTCGCAAGCCGGCCGCTCCAACTCGACGTTTTGGTGGAACTAAACCGAGCATCGGACCGCCGCAATCCCTGCCGCCGCGTTCGACGCAGGCGGCATTTTTCTGGCTGAAAACTAGCCGTAGAGGGCGTCCGCGACTCGCGCCGCCACTTCGTCTCGTGGGTGCGGCGTGATGGCCCGAGCGGGCAACGAAGTCAGCACCACGCACACGGCGCCGCTCGCCGGGTCCGCCCATGCAAGCGTACCGGTCGAGCCCGTATGGCCAAACGTGCGTGACGAACACCCCGCGGAGCCCGCGCCGGGATGCAC
>JBJTOW010000707.1:0-3427 GCA_046074805.1 Planctomycetota bacterium
CACCTATTGATCGTGCCGGGCGTAACAGGGGTTGCAGGATCGTCGTCCCTGCCCGAAGGCCTTCTGTTCTCATTCAATGACAACAACGCCACATCGCTCGATTGGTACGCGATTGAAGATGGCTGGACCGGCGTAAACTACTCGGGCATCACGCTGTCCGCCGACCGAATGTCGGCTAATATCCGGGTGGTTAACGCGGCCGGCCAAACCGTTCAGACCACCGCGACCGTTGCGTCAGGCCGACTTCGCATCCAGCAAGACTCGGCGGGCCGGGCGGTCGCTTACGTCATCGGTTCCTACGGAGACTTCAACTGGACAGCGGTAGCCCAGTCGGGTGGCGGCGGTGAAGGAGAAGGCGAGGCGGCATGGAACGCGGAAGCGGCGGCGGAAGCCGAGTACGCTGCGGCGATTGACGCGGCCATGGGCGAGGTTTGGGGTTAAGCGACATCGCTGGCCCTCGGCGAGCAGGGCTTGGTTTTGAAGATGGAGGCGATTGGCGAGGCTCGCCAAACGCCTTCATCCGCTCAAAGTCGCGGCGCCACCCGCCTCTTGCGGCCTGAATCACGGTAAACTGCCATCTGTCGCGGTTCGCGGCGGCTCGGCGGTTAAGCGGTCTCAAGTGGGATCGGACGGGTCGGCTGTGGTCCGTCCCGGATGCCGATCGCCATGCTCACCGCCGCTCTCGTCCAGCATCTTCGCCGTTTGTTCCCCGCCCTGGCGAAGATCGTGAATGGCAAGCCCGCCGTCTATCTCGACGGGCCAGCGGGAACCCAGGTTCCCCAATCTGTGATCCAAGCGATCACGCATTGCCTTTCGACGTGCAACGCCAACCACGGCGGCCTGTTCGCCACGAGTCGCGAAGGCGACGCCCTCGTCGATCAAGCGCATCAAGCGCTCGCTGATTTTGTGGGTGCGGACGATCCGGGCGAGATCGCCTTTGGCGCCAACATGACATCGCTGACTTTCGCCTTTTCTCGGTCGCTGGCGCGAACATGGTCGGCGGGCGATGAGGTGCTCGTCACGCGACTTGACCACGACGCCAATTTCACCCCTTGGGCGCTTGCCGCCCGCGACGCTGGCGCGACGCTACGGGTAGTCGACATTCGTCGTGAAGACGGAACATTGGACCTGGACGACCTTCGGTCCAAGCTGAGCCATCGCACAAAAATGGTCGCGGTTGGGGTCGCTTCCAATAGTTTGGGAACCGTGAATCCAGTCGCGCAAATCGCCCAGTGGGCCCACGATGTGAACGCCTTGGTATTCCTCGACGATGTCCATGCGGCCCCGCATCGCTTGACCGATGTTCGCGCCTGGGGATGCGACTTCCTGGCGTGCTCGGCCTACAAGTTTTTCGGCCCACACGTTGGCGTGCTGTGGGGCCGCCGCCACCTGCTCGAGTCTCTTGAGGCGTACAAAGTGCGGCCGGCGACCAACGAGCTGCCCGGCAAATGGATGACCGGAACTCAAAATCATGCTTGCGTCATTGGCACACTCGCCGCCGTCGACTACCTGGCTGACATCGGCCGGATCGTTGGCAACAAGCCCGAGGCGCCGCGAAGAGCGGCCCTCGAATCGGCCTTCGCGTCCATCAGCGCACATGAGCGATCCCTGGGCGAACGCCTCCTCGCGGGGCTAGCCGACATGCCTAAAATCACTGTCTACGGTATCACCGATCCGAAAAGGTTTGATGAACGAGTAGCCACCTTTTCGTTCACGCACGCCGACCGCTCGGCCGCCGAGGTGGCTCAGACACTAGGCGAACATGGCGTGTTCGCCTGGCATGGCAACTACTACGCGTTAAACCTCAGCGAGTCGCTAGGCCGCGAGCCGCAGGGGATGGTCCGCGTGGGGGTCGTTCACTATAACACCGAAGCGGAGGTTGACCGGCTGATCACGGTGCTTCGCGACCATTGCAGGTAGGGGCGTGCCCGCTCGAACGATGCGACTTTCGTACGCCGCGACGGACCATCCGCCTGGGCCGATCGGCCGATAGGGCGATCGTTCGACGTGACGCGCAGTGGCGACTGAGAAACGCCCCGAGCGAAACAAGAAGAGGACTGACATGGCTGGGGAAGCGTACCCAACGAAGCTGGAACGCGAAGACGATCGACATCTGGCGATCACTTGGAGCGATGGCGAGCGTCGCCGCTACGCGCTGCGGGAACTTCGGGACAATTGCCCTTGCGCGACCTGCCGGGAGAAACGGAACGCGCCGCCGCAGTCCCCTCTGATGTTGCCCATTCTCAGCGACGCCCAAATCCAGCCTCTTGCCGTGACCGGAATGAAGCCCGTTGGCAACTACGCGTATGCCATCGCGTTCAGTGACGGACATGACACCGGCATCTTCACGCTCGACTTCCTGAAGCAACTGGGCGTTCCTGCTTGAATAGGCCCATTCTATTGCTCGTTGAAGTGGCACGTTTCCTCCCGAACGACCGACTTCCTTGAACTTCGCATAACCACCGAGTTCATGAGCGATCGCGACTCCCAATTCGCCGGTCGGCTCGCCGCCCGCATTGGGGCCGATGACGGTCCAAAACCGCGTGTGGTTCGCGTGTCCACCACCGTTGTTGCGTACCACTCCACGGATGTTTTCCGGATTGGCGGCCAAGTTTGCGATCAGGTCCTCGACGGACTTCTTTTCAAGCCAGCAGTCCGAGTCGCAAAAGAGCACATAGTCGAACGGGAAACGCCATTTCGACGCCAGAAACATCGCGATAGACTGATGCGTTAGTCGGCGGGGACCACGCCGATACCCCCGTGCCGTTGAGCCAAACGAGCCTGATGAGCCCGACGAAACCGTTGAGCCTGACGAAACCGTTGATCCCGATGAGGCAGTTGAACCCGATGAGCCGGACGGAAAAGGGGGGCGAATTGGCTGGAATCGCAAGTTTAGGAGAGTTCCCGATGTCCCGCTTGCCACATCATGTTGCCCACCCCTCGCTGACGCGGCGCACGGCGATACAGGCCGGGGCGATTGGATTGCTGGGTTTGGGTATGAACCACGTGGACGGCTTGAGGGCGTTGGCGGCGGAAAGCGGCCGCGCCTCATCCGGTCGTCGCTAGTCCGTGATTTACATTTTTCTCTCCGGGGGACTCGCGCAGCACGATAGCTTTGACCCGAAACCGCTCGCGCCTGATTCGATCCGCGGCGAGTTCTCCCCCATCGCGACACGAACGCCCGGCCTTCAGATCTGCGAGCATCTGCCGCGCTTGGCCGCTTGTAGCGACAAATGGGCGCTCGTCCGGTCGCTGACGCATCCCTACAACGAGCATTCGATCGGCCACCACGTCATGCTCACCGGCCGCACGCCAACGCCAGCGGGGTTCGACCCGAACCGGCCGACGGCTCGCGATTACCCGTCGTTGGCCGCGATCGTCAACCACGTCGTTCCGCCTCGTAACAAGCTTCCACCGGCTGCCGTCC
>JBJTOW010000708.1:0-4477 GCA_046074805.1 Planctomycetota bacterium
CCGAGGTCGTCGACGAGCTGCTGCCGCTGCTCAGCACCGACATCCGCCGCAACATCCAGCGGCTCCGCGCCTATCCCGAACGCACGGCAGGCGCGGTGATGACCACCGAGTTCGCTCGGCTGTCCGAACAACTGACCGCCCGTGAAGCGCTCGACGAACTTAGCCATCAAGCCGAACATCTTGAGACGATCTACTACCTGTACTTGGTCGACAGCGAAGGCCACCTGCGCGGCACCTGCACCACGCGGCAACTCGTGTCGGCGATCGGCAAGCCCGACGTGCGGCTCGGCGACATCATGGAAACCCGGCTGATCACGGCCAACGTTCGCGACGACCAGGAGGACGTGGCCCGAAAGGTGGCCCGCTACGACCTGCTCGCCATCCCGGTCGTGGATGATCAATTCCGTATGTTGGGCATCATCACGCACGACGACGTGATCGACGTGGTCCGCGAGGAGGCGGTCGAGGACGTCCAGATGCTGGCCGGTGTCACGCCGCTCGATGAGTCGTATTTGCGCACGTCGATCATCACGCTGGGCTGGAAACGCGGCATGTGGCTCGGCATCCTCTTCTTCACCGCACTGTTCACCGCGTCGGCGCTTAAATTCTACGAGCAGCGTCTGAATGCATGGCCCTGGCTGATCATGTTTATTCCTTTGATCATGTCGAGCGGCGGGAATTCGGGAAATCAATCCGCGACGTTAATCATCGCCGCCATGTCAACCGGCGATGTGACGCTGCGCGACTGGCTGCGGGTCGTGCGTCGTGAACTGGCCGTCGGCGTGATGCTCGGATTGTTCCTCGCCTTGTGCGGTCTGCTGGTGACTTGGCTGCTGACGCTTAACGAGCCGATCGTGCAACCTTACGCTCGAGTGTTGCTGGTCGTGCCCAGCACGCTGGTGCTGGTCGTGATATGCGGTGCCCTCTTCGGTTCCATCCTGCCGATGGCTTTCAAGCGACTTGGGCTCGACCCGGCGCTGATGAGCAACCCGTTCGTCGCCGGCCTCAGCGACATCCTGGCGATTGTCATCTACATGTCTGTCGCCAGCCTGTTTTTGAGCGCCACTGGTTGGTAGCGGATGGCGGTTGTTAGGTGGCGTGTGGTGGGTGGCGTGTGGTAGGTGGCTACCGCTTGATGGCGGAAGTCCAGCGGCGGCGGCTGTTGTGACCCGTCAAATTGTTACAATCCGGCCGGCGTTTCGGGCGGCGGATGGTTGGCGGGCTTGAGTTGGGACTTCGGTGGGAATGGATTCGCCAGGGCTTTTTCTCGGAGGGGCGGAAATGTCGCGGATGGCTGGAATGGCGCGGTGCGTGGCTGTTTTGTGCGGGGCATTGCTGGCGTTGTCGAACGCATGGGGCGACGACTGGCCGCGATGGCGCGGACCGACGGCGGATGGCGTGTGGCGCGAGACGGGGATCGTCGAGCGTTTCGCGTCGAATCGCCTCGAGCCGGCTTGGCGAAAGCCGATCGGGGCCGGTTACAGCGGTCCGACGGTCGCGAATGGCCGAGTTTACGTGATGGACCGGCAAACCGAACCCGTTTCGCAGGAACGCGTGCTTTGCTTCGACGAAAAGACGGGCGAGTCGATATGGACGCACACTTACGACTGTCCCTATTCGAAGATCGGCTACACGGCGGGGCCGCGGGCCAGCGTGACCATTGACGGCGACAAGGCGTTTTCAGTCGGAGCTATGGGGCATGCGTTTGGATTTGATGCGGCGACGGGCAAGGTGCTCTGGTTCCGGGATTTTCATCGCGAACTGCCGATTGAGATGCCGATTTGGGGCATCGCCGCCTCACCGGTCGTCTTTCGCGACCTCGTGATTTTCCATATCGGTGGCATGCCGGAAAACGATCCGCGTGGGGCCTGTGTGGTGGCCGTCGACGCCGCCACCGGGAAGGAGCGTTGGCGAGCTCTCAAGGATCGCGCCCAGTACGCGACGCCAGTGCTCATTGAACAAGGAGGCAAACCGGTTGTTGTGGTCTGGACGGGCGACGCCGTGGTCGGACTCGATCCGCTCACCGGCACCTCGTACTGGCGCGACGAACTGAAGCCCCGCAATATGCCGATCGGCGTTGCGACCCCAATTGTGATCGGCGATCGTTTGTTCTGCACTTCGTTCTACGACGGTTCGTTACTCCTGCGACTCGGCCGCCAACAGCCTACTGCCGAGCGGCTGTGGTATCGGGTGGGCCGCAGCGAGCGGGATACGGACGCGTTGCAGTCGATCATCAGCACGCCGTTGGCGCTGGGCGAACATGTCTACGGCGTCGATAGCTATGGCGAGCTGCGTTGCCTGTCGCTCGCCACCGGCGAACGCATTTGGGAGAACTTGACTGCCACCCCGAAGGCGCGATGGAGCACGATTCATTTTGTGCAAAACGGGGACCGGACCTGGATGTTCAACGAACGAGGCGAGCTGCTAATCGGCAAACTGACCCCGGCGGGCTTCGAAGAGATCAGCCGCGCGAAACTACTCGAACCGACCCTGGAACAGTTGCGTCAACGCGAAGGCGTCTGCTGGTCGCACCCCGCGTTTGCGAACCGCCACATCGTCGCTCGAAACGACAAAGAACTGGTCCGAGCAAGTTTGGCGGCACCGTAGGGGATGGGGCGAGGGCGGTTTTCAGTTTTCAGGGGTCGGCCGTATTCCCTGGCGACTGTTGTTGGGAGGATTTTGGGCGGGTGGGATTTTGGTCGACGCTCGATCCGAATCGCTGACATTTGTCCCGCTACCGTTCATCGCCCCGCGGAATTACTTTGCGGTTTGCCTATTGTCTATTCATGACCATCTCGATAACCTATTCAGGTGTTCACTTGCCGTGAGCGTGTTGAGACCTGCCGACGGCGACCACTCATCGCCAACCAACCACTGAAAACTGAAAACTCGAAACTGAAAACTGATAATCGAAAACTGATAATCGAAAATTGGCAGCCGCCCCCTTCCCTAAAAATCCCCCACACGAACAGCACGGAGAGCGAGCCATGGAGAAGACCACGACACGGACGAGCAAGAAGGACAAGGCTTCGAAAGAAGCGAAGGTGTCGGTGTTGGAGCAAAATCCGAATTTGCGAACCGCGATCCAGCAGATCGAGAAGCAGTTTGGCGAAGGCGCGATCATGCCGTTGGGCGCCGACGCCACGATGCAAATCCAAGGGATCCCGACAGGCTGTTTGTCGATGGATATCGCTTTGGGGGGCCAAGGAGTTCCTCGCGGGCGGATTATCGAGGTCTTTGGGCCGGAATCCAGCGGAAAGACGACGTTGGCGCTGCATATTGTCGCTCAGGCGCAAAAAGCGAACGGGGTGGCGGCGTTTATTGACGCCGAGCACGCTTTCGACCCCAGTTGGGCGCGGAAGCTTGGAGTGCAACTCGATACGTTGCTGGTTAGCCAACCGAACCATGGTGAAGAGGCGATGCAGATCGCGGAGATGCTCGTCAAGTCGAACGCGGTCGATGTGATCGTGGTCGACTCCGTGGCCGCGCTTGTGCCCCGCCAGGAATTGGAAGGCGAGATTGGAGACACGTTCGTCGGCTTGCAGGCGCGGTTGATGAGCCAATCGCTGCGGAAGCTGACGGGAGCGATCGCCAAGAGTAAAACGGCGGTGGTGTTTATCAATCAGATCCGCGAGAAGATCGGCGTCATGTTTGGCAGTCCGGAAACCACGCCTGGCGGCCGCGCTTTGAAGTTTTATAGTTCATGCCGGATCGATGTCCGTCGGATCGGCCAATTGAAAGATGGTGAAGAGGTTGTTGGACAGCGGGTTAAATGCAAGGTGGTGAAGAATAAAGTCGCGCCGCCATTCCGAGTGGCCGAATTCGACATGATGCACACCAATGGCATCAGCTATGAAGGCGATTTGCTGGATTTGGGAATGGCCCAAAAGATCGTGGCCCGCAGCGGCGCTTGGTTTAAATACGGCGATGTGTATTTGGGCCAAGGGAAAGAGAAAGCCCGGGCGTATCTGCAGGATAATCCGGCTGTCGCCGAGGAGATTCGCGAAAAAATCATGTCGCTTGGAGCTAACTTGGCGGTTGAGAAAGAAGAGGGCGGCGGGGACGATGACGAAACGGCGGACGCTGATGCCGAATCCTAAGCCGAAGATAAAAAAAAGAACGGCTTTCGTAGCCGTGTTGCTGGCCGTGTCGGGATTATGCCCCCTGGGTCACGACCTTGGATCGCCGGGCGGTTCCGCATGTGCGTTTGGTCAACAAAACCAGGCGGCTTCGCCAGCGGCGGATGCGGCGGCCGACGGAATCCCGACTGCCGGACGCACGGCGACGACCGAATCGCCGGACGCGTTGGCCGCGGATCCCGCGATCGCGTTGGCGACGGCGTTGTCGTTGGAGTCCGCCGTGACGCGCGCGATCGCGTCGGCGGAAGTGTCCGTGGTCGCGATCGCTCGCGAGCGGTATCGGGAAACGACTCGAGGGGCCACCCAGGGAGCAGCACCGCAGGCAGCCCGGGGGCTTG
>JBJTOW010000709.1:0-7208 GCA_046074805.1 Planctomycetota bacterium
TCTTGATGACCACATTGATGCTGGTCGCCGCCATGGTGCCGATCGCGCTCGGCCAAGGCCCTGGCGCCGCGTCGCGGGCAAGCATGGCGAAAGTGATCATCGGTGGCCAAGCCCTGTCGCTGCTGCTCACTCTGCTCGTCACTCCCGTCGCCTATTCATTGTGGGACGACCTGACGCGGATCATCCGCCAACGATTGGGCACGGCGCGACCCTAGGCTATAGCCGCCTTTTGGTCTACGATTCGATCATGTCTGAGCAACTGTTTTATGGCGAAGGCCGCTCGCTGCGATTGGCTTGGCGGCACTCGATCGACGTCCTGTGGTGCGATGCGCCGCGAATCACGCCCGTCGCCGACGCGCGGGTAGCGGCGCGGCGGGCGGTCGAGGCGCCGATCGACTATCCGCCGCTCTCCGCCCTGCTGGCTCCCGAGGACCGCGTGGCGATCGCCGTGGAAGCCGGAGTCCCCGAGGCGGCGGCCATCGTTCGCGGAGTGATCGACGCCCTGGCCGCCAGCGGCGTCGAACGCGGACAGATTTCCGTCCTACGCGTTTCTCCGGCGCCTCTGGGCAGCGGCGTGCGGGAGATATCGCATCGAGCCGATGACGCCGACGCGTTGGCTTATCTGGCCGCCACCGACGACGCCCAGCCCATCTACCTGAACCGCGTGCTGTACGACGCCGATGTCGTGATTCCGATCGGACTGCGCCGGCCCAATCACAGCTACGGTTACTTGGGATCGCCCGGCGGCATCTATCCGCTGTTCGCCGACGACGCAGCCCAGTTCCGTTTGCTCGCCACCGGCTCCATCGATTGGCGCCGCCACGGCCGCGCCCGCCGCTGGGAAGCCGACCGAGTCGCTTGGCAACTCGGGTTGCAATTTCGCATCGAGGCGGTGCCCGCCGCCCGCGGTCGACTCGCCCACGTAATCGGCGGCCAAACCGATTCCGTCACTCGCCACGCTCGGCGGTTGATGCTCGATGCCTGGGGCCAACGGCTGTCCGACCAGGTCGGCATCGCGATCGCCGGCGTCGGTCAATTGCCGAGCGAGTCGGCTTCCAGCGAACCCGCATCGAGCGAACTGGTTTGGGGCGATATTCAGCGAGCGTTTTACGCGGCGTCGCGGTTGGTCGTGGACCAAGGCGTGATTGTCGTCTGCTCGAACGTGAACACTCCACCTTTGTCGGTTCGCCGCCCTGCTCGCCGCATCGAGGAGGGTGACCCGATGGCCGACGCTGATCCCGATTCCGACTTCGATCCCGATGCCGATCCAGGTTTTCATTCCGACGAGGACACCGATTCCCACGCCCCGATGGCGGACCACAGGGCGCGGCGGGAGAGCGAGCGAGGGCGGACCAAGCGAGGAGCCCAAGCTCAAAGGGCCAAACTGCGGCGCGAAGAGATTCAACCGGTGCGGGAACTGTTGGCGGAATTGGGGGAATCGCGGCGGCTGTATTTGCTAAGCGACCTGCCGAGGGACGTGGTGGAAGAGCTCGGCTGTGTGCCGGTAGAGACGGCCGACGAAATCGCGATGCTCGCGCGGCCTTTCGACACGGGCGTGGTGATCGCCGACGCGGAATACGCCCACGTGTCGATAGCTCGGGAGGATGAACAGCTGTCATGAATTCGCTGGACGGAACGTCGCGGCTATCGTGTTGGGAACAAGCCGAAGCGGGCGGTGTGTATCCCTGGAATGAACGCGGCTGGCTGGAACTGACGGGACGCGACCGAGCGGCGTTTTTGCATTCCTTCTGCACGCAGGAAATCAAGAAACTTGTCCCCGGCGATGTGCGCGAAACGTTTTTCTGCCAAGGCAATGGCAAGATCGTGGGGCACGGCTTCGTGGTCGTCGAACCGGACCGCTTGCTGATCGCCACGCCTCGCGAGCACTTAGCCGCGCTGGAGCGGCATTTGGATCGCTTCATTATTCGCGAGGATGTGCGGCTCGCGGATCGCTCGGACGCGGCCGCCGCGGCGCTCTTCTGCGGCGCTGCCGCCACCGGTTTGCGACGCGCCGTGTTTGGGACCGCTGAGGAGGCCGTGTTAGGGTCTGCGCAAGGGCCTGCGGCTCTTTCCCAAGCGTTGTCGGAGAGGCTCTCGGCCGCGATCGTCGTGTACGCGAATCCGTGGGATCCCCAGGATCGGACGCTCTGGGTCGAGTACCCGATAGAAGCGAACGCCCAGTCAGGTGCTCCAACTGCGGCCGTCGATGCTGGCCTAAGCAGCGGTTCGCGGCAATGGTTGGATCGGTTACGCGCGGTCGCCCGCGACGGACTTCACACGTCGGACGATTCGCTGGCGATTTGGGATAAAACGACGTTCGATGCGTGGCGGATCGCGTTACGAGCGCCGCTGTACGGACGAGAAATCACGGCAGAGCAATTGCCGCAAGAGGTCGGTCGCGACGCGCGGGCGATCAGCTTCAACAAAGGCTGTTATCTGGGCCAAGAGCCGGTCGCGGGCAGCGATGCGCTGGGACATGTGAACTGGGAACTGGTCGCCTTCCAGATCGCGGCCACGCCGACCGTTCGCGAGGCCGCCGATTCGCACGGCCAGACGAACCAGCAGATGGAAATGCAGACGAACCAACAGACAAGCCAGCCAATGAACCAGTGGACGGAACACCAGGCGCAGCAGCGCACGGAACCATCGATGGCGGCGGGGCCTGCGGTGTTGTCGCCGGGGGCGACCGTATCGGTCGACGGCAAGCCGGTGCTGCGGATCGCCACGATATTGCCGATGTCGTCGTCCGGCTGGACGCACGCGGGGTTAGGCTACGTGCGGCGGGAAGCACGGCGGACGGCCCGTTCGTCCGTCGACCCGGCCGATCCCGTGGCGGAAGGCGTCTTGGCGACGTCGGCCGGCATGGTGCGAATCGAACCTCGACTTTTCCTCAGCTAAGCCACGCGGACTCTGTTATGCGATACATCGGGAATGTGCCGACGGAACTCGATTCGGTCCGCTTGGGCGACCACCTGTTTTTGATGGGTGTCGACGTGCAGGTGGAGCCGGCGGGCGGCGAGTGGGAAGTGTGGGTGCGGGATGAGGACAAGGTGGAGGTGGGACGGCGGGAACTGGCCCAGTACCGCCAAACGCCCGCCGACCCGCGTTACCATGCCGCTCAGGTCGAAGCCGAAAAGAAACGGCGAGCGTTGGAACGCGAGCGGCGTCAAAGCCAATCGCTGCAACGCGATGGCCGCGAGGCGTTCGGCGGAGGCGTGCGACGCCGCCGCGGACTGGTGCTGCTGGTTGTCATCCTGAGCTCTTTCGTGTTCCTGTACACCGAACGGGGCAGCGGCGTTTCTCCCGTCACCCGCGACCTACTGTTTGTCGAAGTCAAGCCTTCGGCGACTCGAAACCCGGCCGACGTCTGGTCCAGCATCCGCGGCGGCGAAGTCTGGCGGCTCGTCACGCCCGCTTTCCTGCACTTCAGTTGGCCCCACATCATCATGAACTTGCTGGCGCTCAGCCATTTCGGCGGCATGATCGAGGATCGGCGGGGAACCGCGCGGCTGGCCGCGATGTTTTTGCTGTTCGCCGTGGTTTCCAATATCGGCCAAGCGGTCTGGACGCCGGCCAGCCCCTTTGGCGGTCTGTCGGGCGTACTCTTCGGCCTCTTCGGTTATCTGTGGATGATGACGCATTTTCGGCCCGAGTCGGGGTTGGTCATTCGCCCGGAAACGATCATGTTCACGCTTGTCTTCTTCGCCGTGTGCATCGCTTCCAGCCTTGAGGGGCTGGCCCCGACGCTCGGCCAGTGGCTGCCTCCGGTGGCTAACGCGGCCCATACGGCGGGGTTGGTGGCGGGTATCGCTTGGGGTCTTTGGGACGCCCGTCGCCGCAGTTAGTGGGGATTAAAACGCCAATGTTACGTTAAGTTCACCCACAATCTGGCCGCGATCTTAAACGCATAAACGCGGATTGCTCTTGTTTCGCGCGCTCGGATTGTTATGATTCCGTGCGGTTGGTTTGACGATTTGCAGTGCTGCGTAGGTTCGTCTCGAATCGGTTTGCCGCTCTCGCTCGCCTCGCCACTTGGAGGACCACCACGTCTGGTCCCTTTCGGTTCGGCCCAGAAAGAAGTTCATGGGGCCGATTGCCCGTTTCCTGGAGTTGATGGATGGGCACAAAGTTGTACGTTGGCAACCTGAGTTTCAAGGTGACCAACGACGGGCTGGAAGAGTTGTTTTCTCAGTTTGGCGAGGTCCGCAGCGCCGAGGTTGTGCAGGATCGCGAGACGGGGCGAAGCCGTGGGTTCGGATTCGTCGAAATGGGCGACAACGCCGGCGCGCAAGCGGCCATTACCGCGTTGCACGACAAGCCGCATGAAGGCCGACCACTCGTCGTCAACGAAGCGCGTCCACGCGAAGACCGTGGCCCTCGCGGTGGCGGCGGCGGTGGTGGCGGTCGCTACTCGCCGTACGCCGGCGGTGGGGGCGGAGGTGGCGGACGCCGCTAGTCGTCGTCCCTAGCCCACAATGTTTCGCTTTGCGAACCATGAACATCCCAAGCCCTGCGAAGATACAATCTTCGCGGGGTTTTTTGTTGGGGAACCGGGGCGTTTTCGGTTCCTTATGCGTAGCCGTTGTTTTCAGATCGCCGTTTTCAGATCGCCGTTTTCAGTGTTCAGATTTCAGTGTTCAGATTTCAGTGGGGCGGGCGGGAGTTGTGTACGGAAACACAAGTTGTGTACGGAAACACAAGTCCTCAAGCTGCCCGACGCCCATTTCGCCGTGAAAGGCCCACCATGAATTGGACATTCCCCAATACCGCTCGCCGCCGCTCCGCGATCCTCGGTCGCGTGGCCGGTTTGGCAAGTCGTTGGACCCGCCGAACGCTGCCCGGCTTGGCGATCGGCTGGGCGCTCGGGTTCGGTGGCGTTTACGAACCAACTTCGTCCCCGCCGCCCGTGGGCTCGGGCGAACACGGCCAGAGCCACGGGGCGGCGTGGTTCTCGACAATGTCCAGGGCGGCCGCGCAAGACCTCGCCTCGCCGGCGGCGCTTGCGGGAAACGTGCTGCAATACAAAGGCTCCATGACGCCCACTCGCGGCGATGAACAGGGCCGTAAACAGTTTGAACTGACGGTCGTTGTGTCCCAGGCGACCGCCGATGGAGCGACGCTCTATTGGACACTCGCCGAACAAGGCCCGGGCGGCTGGAGTTGGCCGGATCGATTTGGCCGCGTCGAACTGGATGCCGCCTGGCGGTCGGCGGGACCGGCTGGTCCCGTGTTGCTCTATGACCGCGGCGACGGCAAGAGCCAAGTGCCGGTCGTGCTCCCCGTGGCGACGACGGGGGTCCCAGGCCAATTCGCTTTGGCGAAAGACGCCACGTGGGAACTCGGAAAGCTGGAACATCGCGTGGTTGGCGCTGAAAAGCGAGGCGACCGGCAGACCTGGCGCGTTGAAGCGAGGAACTCGTACGGCGTGAAACGCACGCTGTGGGTCGATGCGGCTTCGCCGGTCGTCGCGCAAGTTCGCGAGCGGGTCTTCATCGGCCAGGGACAGGAACACGAATTGCGGGTCGAGTTGGTTTCCATCCGCAAACTGGACGCGGCCGAGCAAGCGGCGGCCCGAGACGGCTTTGAACGGCTCGTCGCACTGCGGGAGCAACTGGGCCAAGAACCGTTGGACGAGGACGTTCACTGGAGTGATAAGCAGTTAGCGACACTGAAGGCCGAGCAAGCCTCCGTGGAGAAACTGGCCGACGCTCCATTGATCGGCGCGTTGGCGAAGGCGATCGCGCAAGACGCCAAGTCGCAGCGTGGCCGCGCGGGAGCGATCGCGTCGCTGCGGGAGAAGGCGATTGGCAACGCGTTGCCCGCCGACTTCCGTTTGGAAGGGATTGGCGGCGCCGTTTTCCAACGCGACCAAGCCAAGGGCAAAGTCACGATTCTGCACTTCTGGGAATACCGCGACGTGCCGCTCGAAGAACCGTACGGACAAGCTGGATTCCTTGACTTCCTCAATCGCCAACGGCGGAAGACGGGCGTGGAGGTCTATGGCGTGATCGTCCACGAGCCGGCGGAAACCGACTCGGCCGCGAAACGCCGTTCGGCTCAAGCCGCTGGCCGCTTCAAAGCGTTTATGAATCTCAGCTACCCGCTGCTGCAGGACGACGGCACGGTGCTAAGAACGCTCGGCGATCCCCGCGTGACCGGCGAAAAACTGCCGCTGTGGGTCGTGATCGGTCCGACCGGCGAAGTGATTGAATACCATGCCGGTTTTTACGAAGTGCATCGGGATCGCGGCTTGGAAGCGCTCGACGCGATCGTCACGAAGGCCGCGAAAAAGCCCGAGTAATCGCCAGCACATCGGCCAGCGACGCCTGATTGGCGGCGACACCTTCGCCGCCGTGGATCGTTGGCACGCCATTCCAATCGGTGAAAGCGCCACCAGCTTCCTCCAGCACTGGAAGGAGCGCGGCGGCGTCCCAGACATTCATGATCGGGTCGACCATCGCTTCGGCTCGGCCTGTCGCGACAAGCAGATAGCCATAGCCATCTCCCCAAGTGCGGGTTACGTACGCGGCGGATTGAAGCCGTTCGTAGGCGCCAATCGCGCCGCGTTTGGCGAAGCTGTCGACCTGTGAGGTCGCGAACAGTCCGGCGGACAGCGGCCGGTTCGAAACGCGGGCTGGCCGCGGAGCCGCTCCACGGTGCGAGTAAAAAGCTCCGCCACCGCGCGCCGCGTACACGCATTCGTACAAGGCTGGAATGTGGATCACACCCAGCACGCTCTGCCCGTCCCGCTCAACGCCAATCAGCGTGCTGTAAAGCGGCACGCCGCAGATAAACGACTTCGTTCCATCGATCGGATCGAGTATCCAGCGGAAGCCGCTCGCTCCCCCCTGTTCGCCCAGCTCCTCGCCCACGATCGCGTCGTGGGGAAACCACTGCGCGATCAGTTCCCGCATCAACCGCTCAGCTGACCGATCAGCGACGGTGACCGGCGAGTTGTCCGCCTTCCGCTCGACCGCCAAGTCGTCGCGGCGGAAATGCTCAAGGGTCACTTGGCCTGCCCGCCGCGCCATCTCCACGGCCTTTTCGAGCCGCACAGCGACCTGGGGGTCACGCGCGGGAGGAGTAGGATTCATGGAGGAACTAGGGTCGGCGGCGGGCATGGTCGGGATCCTCGAGGAACAGTTCCAGCTACTTTCCGATCGTCCAAATCTGGCCAAACGAGTCGGTCAGATAGGCTTCGCCTTTGC
>JBJTOW010000710.1:0-3664 GCA_046074805.1 Planctomycetota bacterium
GGAGTGTCAACGCCGACTGTGCCAGCCGTGTTGCTTTCAACCGCCTCCGGGCTCAGTTCGCCGTCTGCCGTCATCTTGCGGATGTCCTCGGTGATCCGCATCGAGCAATACTTCGGGCCACACATGCTGCAGAAATGGGCGCTCTTGAACGTGTCTTGCGGTAGCGTTTCGTCGTGGTAGGCCTTGGCCGTTTGCGGATCGAGCGCGAGCCGGAACTGCTCGTTCCAGTCGAACGCGAACCGCGCGCGGCTTAACGCGTCGTCGCGATCGCGGGCCCCTGGACGATGTCGAGCTAAATCGGCCGCGTGCGCGGCGATCTTATAGGCGATGACCCCCTGCTTGACGTCTTCGCGGTTGGGCAGTCCCAGGTGCTCCTTGGGCGTCACATAGCACAGCATGGCGGCGCCGCTCCATCCGGCAAGCGCCGCGCCGATCGCGCTGGTGATGTGGTCGTAGCCCGGAGCGATGTCGGTCACAAGCGGCCCCAGGACATAAAACGGCGCGCCTTTGCAGACATCGATTTGACGCTTGATATTCATGTCGATCTGGTCCATCGGGATGTGCCCAGGACCTTCGACCATGCACTGAGTGCCTTGGGCCCGGCTCCGCTCAACCAGCCCGCCAAGCGCATCCAGTTCCGCGAACTGCGCCGAGTCGCTGGCGTCGGCGATCGAGCCCGGACGGAGGCCATCGCCCAAGCTCCAAGTGACATCGTACTGACGCATGATCGCGCACAAATCATCGAAGTGCTCGAACAGCGGATTTTGCTTTCGATGGGCCATCATCCACTTGGCGATCAACGATCCACCGCGACTCACGATGCCCGTGACTCGGCCCGTCGTCAAATGCAGATGCTCCAGCAACACGCCGCAGTGGATCGTCATGTAGTCGACCCCTTGCTTCGCCTGATGCTCGACCATGTCCAGGAAATGCCGCGGTCGCATGTCCTCGATGTTGCCGCCAAGCTCCTCGAGCATCTGGTAGATCGGCACCGTTCCAATCGGCACTGGCGAGGCGTTGATGATCTGCGCGCGGATCCGGTCGATGTCCTTACCCGTCGACAGATCCATCACCGTGTCGGCCCCGAAATGGACGGCCGTGTGGAGCTTCTCCAGCTCCTCTTCCACGTTGCTGGTAACAGCCGAATTGACAATATTGGCGTTGATCTTGCACGAGACGGCGATGCCGATGCCCATCGGCTCCAACCGGCCTTGAAGGTGGACTTTGTTGGCGGGAATCACAAGGCGGCCAGACGCCACCTCGTCGCGAATCCGCTCCGGCGCGATTCCTTCCCGTTTCGCCACAAATTCCATTTCCGGGGTGATTTGGCCTGCGCGGGCCGCCTCGTACTGCGTCATCGTCGATTACTCCTGAAACGGTGAAACGCGTTGCCGCGGGATCGCGGTGATTGGAAGTTCGCTAAACCGAGTGCCTTCCCGAATGTTTTGTTCGACAGAGTTTCAAACAGAGTTTCAACTTGTGGAGCCCATGACGCTGGATTCGGAATCGGCCGGTAAGCCGCTGATCCGCAGACGCCACTGGTCAAGCTCCTCGCGGGACAAACCCTGTTCGCGGGCAATTTCCTGCCGCAGCGGTTGATCCTGGCCGGGCACAAGCACGCTGATAGTGAGCCGGCCATTTTCCGCGTAATGGAACCGGATCTCCAACGGCGTTTGAGCGGGCAGGTTGGGAGGTAGGCCACGAATCGAACATTTGCCGATCGCCGAGCATTCATCGGGATTGCTGCTCTCGCCTTCCACGATCTGCAAATGGAGCGACGATTGATTCGGCTTATGGGTGCGGAATACGCGTTTCGCAACCACCGGCAACGGCGTGTTGCGGGGGATTACCACGGCGTTTTGTTTCCGGCCCGTTTTGCGGTCCGTGCCGACGATCCCCAAGCTATGCGAGTTGACATTGCGGATGCTGAAAGCGCCTTTCTCGCCTCGCCGCTTCGCGAGAACCAGTCCGGCATGAAGCGCGGCGCCGTGCGCTACCGCCTCGTCCGGCGCGACCGAGTTATCAGGATCGCGGCCTGAAATCTTCTTCAGCATGTCGACGATCGCGGGCATCCGAGTGGCGCCGCCGACCAACAACACGCGGTCGACATCGGCCCAGGTCAAACCGGCCGCCGAGACAGCTTGCTTCGTCGTGAACGCGGTTCGCTCGACCAAGTCGTAGGTCAATTCATGAAAGAACGAACGGGTGACCTCCACGCGCAACGATAACGCCTTGAAGTCGCAAACCACGGACGCCTTCTGGCGGGCGGATAGCGTTCGTTTCGCTTCCTCGCAATCACGCCACAACCGACCGACCACGTTCGGATCCTCACGCGGGTCGATCCCATGACGCGCCACGAACTGCTCGGCGACATGATCGACCAACCGCTGGTCCCAGTCGCGGCCGCCCAATTGCACGTCGCCGTCGGTGGCCAGCGTGTTGAACGCCGTGCCACGGATTTCCATGACCGTCACATCGAACGTGCCACCGCCCAGGTCGTAGACAAGAATCCGCTCGAGTTCATCGCGGGCCAGTTCCGGGCGGAAATAACCGCGTTGAAATCCAAACGCCAACGCGGCCGCTGTCGGCTCGTTCAGGATGTCCATCACCTCGAAACCGGCCATGTAACCAGCGTCTTGCGTCGCCTTGCGGCGATTCTCGTCGAAATACGCCGGGACCGTGATGACCACCTTGCGAATCTCGCCAATCAGCCGGCCAGCATCCTGCCGGAGCTTATTCAACACGTACGCTTCGAGAACCTCTGGCGGATAGGTCTGACCCTCGATCGACTTTCCAAACAGGCGGCTGCCAAGCTCGCGTTTGGCGCTTTCCACGACATGCTCGGCTTCGACCGACAAAGCTTTGACCGCCTCTTTTCCTACCACCACCTCGTCGCCGTCGAACAGCACGAAGCTCGGCGTGATCACATCGCCTTCGGTATTCAAAATCGCGTGGGGCCGGCCATGGCGATCGAGCGCGGCGACCACCGAATACGTCGTGCCCAAGTCGATTCCGACTGCCAAAGTCTCCGTCTCGGCGGCTTTGCCGATGCGACGCAATTCGCGCGAATCAGGCCGCTGGGCGATCGACGGCAAGTCGCGTTCGGAACCCGCTTCGGGCGGACCCAGCGCCTCGCCCACTCCGCCCTTTGAGCCCCCAGACCCGCCACTCGACCCGCGACTATCGCCGTCGGCGGAGGTCGATCCGTGCTGGGCGTCGCCCACCCAAGTCAGCGTCCGCGTCGGAGTCATCGACTGACCGCCGCCATCCGCCATCGGTTGGCTGGGCTGAGCCAGTGTGACGCTGGCGAGAATCCCCGTGTCGCTGACGAGCGGAGCAAGCGCCCGCAACACCTCGGCCATCGACTGGTAACGGTCGGACTGGGACTTGGCCATCATCTTTTGGTAGATGGCTTCGAGTTCCTCAGGAACTTCCGGCCGAGCGGCTCGCAACGACGGAATCGCCTTCAACCGGTGGGCCATCAACACCTTGATTGGCGTTTCGGCCTGATAAGGCGGCGCGCCGATCAACAGCCGGTACATCGTGCAGCCCAAGCTGTAAATGTCCGAGCGGCGATCCACCCTGTTCGTGTCGTCGGCTTGTTCCGGCGACATGTACTCGACCGTGCCCACAATCTGGTTTTCGCGGGTCAACGAGTCGTTCG
>JBJTOW010000711.1:0-2867 GCA_046074805.1 Planctomycetota bacterium
CCGGCCGACGCAAAGCCGGCGGAAGAAAAACCGGCTGATGCCAAACCGTCTGACGAAAAACCGGCCGATGCGAAACCGGCCGATGCGAAACCGGTGGAAGAAAAACCAGCGGACGCAAAACCGGCCGATGCGAAGCCGGAATCGAAGCCCGAGGAAAAGCCAGCCGTCAAGCCGTGCACGACCGACGACTTGGCGACTTTGGGGCAGATCGGATCTTCGGAATGTCAGGACGCGAAAGAAACGCCTGTGGCCGATGCTAAGCCCGCTGACGCCAAGCCCGCTGACCAGCCGGCAGCGGAAAAACCGGCAGCGGAAAAGCCGGATGCGAAGCCAACTCCGGACGCTCAGTCCGAGGAAAAGCCGGCGGCCGATGCCAAGACAGACAGTAAACCCGAGTCAAAACCGGAAAACGCCTCGGAAGAGAAACCGAGCACCCCTGTCGAGAACGCGCCAGCGGTGGCTGAGTCGCCGGCACCGGCCGTTCCTGCCGCGCCGACTGTCGTGCTCGCCGTCATGGAATCGGAACTGGAGTTCAAGACGCCGATCAACGCGAGCACGCTGAAGGATCGCATCTTGATCGCGGCCAAGGCTCTCGAATTGCCGGAACCGCAAGTTACGCTCATCAACGACGCCTGGGATGGTGTGAGCAGCAACACCTATTCCAAGTGGACGGTGCAGCTTTCGGGCACGATCGCCGAAGCGGAAAAGACCCTCGAACGATTGCGGACCGATTTGAGCGAGACGCCGGTGTTTCTGTCGTCAAGCGAAATCGGCGGCCAAGTCGCAGGCGATACGCAGCAGCGGGCGATTGCCGCGTTGATCCTGAGCTTGGTGGGTATTATCGCCTACATCTGGTTCCGGTTTCAGTATGTGTCTTGGGGTGTTGCGGCGGTCGTCGCCCTGGTGCATGACGTGCTGATGATGTTGGGAGCTTTGGCCCTCAGCAAGTGGCTTGCTCCGGTGTTTGGTTTCGCGTTGGTCAGCGAATTCAAGATCAACCTCACGGTGATCGCCGCGTTCCTGACGCTCGTTGGCTATTCGATCAACGACACGATCGTGACATTCGATCGGCTGCGGGAAATCAAGGGCAAGAGTCCGCAGTTGACGGTCGACATGATCAACAAAAGTATTAATCAGACGTTGGCCCGCACCATTCTGACGGCTCTGACGGTCTTTATGGTGGTCGTGATTCTATACATCGCCGGTGGTGACAGCATTCACGCTTTCGCGTTCTCGCTGGTCGTGGGAACGATTGTCGGCGTGTACAGCTCGATCTTCATCGCCGCTCCGTTCTTGCTTTTCATGGCTCAACGGGCAAAAAACTCACAATCCGCTTAGGCGAACGTCCGCGAATTTTTATGGCCACTGATATCGCCGCGATCCGATCCCACTGGGACGGAGAGTGGCTATGCGGCACCTTAAAAAACTCGTGAATGTCCTGCTGGTCATCGGTGCCGCAGCACTCATGTCGGTGCCGTTCAAACGCGTTCCGCCGCAAAACACGAACAAGAACGCGGGCCGCGGCGAGTGGCAGTTGGTGAAGCCGGATATCCCGTTTCGCGACTTGCTGAAAAGCGGCGAAAAGCCGGACAACTCGAGTGCGGCGAAGTCGGGCAGGCAGCCTGCGAAAAAGTCTGAGAAGGACGCTTCCCGTGGTGGTAGCGGTGCCTCGCGAACGACTCGGCCGATTCTGCCCGACCAATCGAATGGTGCGGGAACGACCAATCAATCGAGTTCGCTCCCCGGCGTCGGTGGAGTTTCCAATACGGATGCCCCGTCACGCGGCGCCAGCCCTGTGGTTGCCGGTGAACCTACGTCCGCACCAACGATCGCGACTCCTGGCGTGTCGTACTCGCGGTCAGCGACGGCGATCACCGTTCCCGATCCTGCGTCGGAACGCGAGGCGATGAAGCGGGCTCGGTCGTTGCGGATTCCGCGGATCGAGCCGCTCCCGGAACCATCCGAGCGGCTCGAGGATGGATCCAGCCTTCCGAGCCTGCCAGCGGAATTCACGCCGCTCTAAGGGCAGCGAGGCTGTCGAGTTAACCAATCACTCGTCTAGGCGTGGGGGCGCGGTCCACCAGATGGCTTGGCGGTGGGGCGAGCTGGCGCCATAAACCGCTCAAACTCTATGGGCAGGGGCGACTCCCAACGCATTGGTTCTCCGGTGGCTGGATGGGTCAATCCGAGCGCCCGGGCGTGGAGGGCCAAGCGGCTGAACGGCCAGCGTGGGTGGGCGGCCAGTCGAGCGCGATAGCGGTCGTCTCCGATTACCGGATGTCCAGCTTCGGCGAAGTGCACGCGGATTTGATTGCGGCGACCCGTTTCCAGCCAAATCCGGGCGAGCGATGCGTCCGACCAGCGTTGTTCGATCGCGAAGTGCGTCACCGCGTGCTCGCCCTCACCCTCGTCGTCATCGTCGTCAGTGGAGTAGCGTCGCAGGGAGCGATCGGTGCTCAGGCGGCTCGCCCAAGTGCCCTGGTTCGAGGTGACCCGACCGGCCACGAGCGCGACGTAGAAACGCTCGGGTTTATGCTCGGCGAATTGGGCTCGGATACGGCTGGCCCACTCGGCCGTCTTGCCGAAAACAAGAAGTCCGGAGACGCCTCGGTCAAGTCGATGCACGGTGAATGCTTGGCGAGCGCCGCCGCAGCGACGCAGGTAATCGGACAGCCGATCAACGAGGGTAAACGCCTCGCCCGGATGGGCCGGCACCGTCAGCATCGAAGCGGGCTTGTCGACGACAATCAACTGCCGGTCTTCGTAGATGATTCCGAAGCCTGGAGGCCGTTTCCCTTTCGGCGTGGCGTGGTAACGTTGACCGGGATAATATGCCAATTCGACGAGATCGCCGACGGCGACGGGTT
>JBJTOW010000712.1:0-7220 GCA_046074805.1 Planctomycetota bacterium
GTGTTCGATCCCGATCGACGATAGCACTCCGAGATCCTGCGGACGCAGGCGGCGGCCCGCTTCCAAAACCAGCGAACCGCGCGGCACATCCTCGCCGCGGCGCCCAACGTGCTTCCCCGCCGCGATCGGTTCGCTTAGACAGATCCGTGGGCCACCGCCCGGATTGTCGACAGCCGCTCGTTCCACAGCCGCCATTTTCATTGCCACTTTTTCCACAGGGGCCACGGCGTCGGCCCCGCGCGGCAGCGGCGCGCCCGTCATGATCCGTACGCAAGCGCCCGCGGCCACTTCGCCCGCGAACTCGCGGCCCGGATACACCTCGCCGACCACGCGGAGCGCCACCGGCGCGTTTCCACTTGCCATGGCCACGTCGCTCGACCGCAACGCGAAACCATCCATCATCGACCGCTCGAAACCTGGCACGTCATAACCGCTGACGATGTCGCGCGCCAGCACGCGTCCGCCAGCCGACGCTGGGCTAACGGCCTCGTCGTCTAGCGTGAACAACTGGGCGTCGAGCCAGCGCAAGGCGGCGGCGACACTAACGCGGCGCGAGAAGCCCTTCATGCGGACATCCGATTCGGGCGACGGCAACGGTTCGCTCATCAAGGCTCCGAAGACTCCATTTTCAAACGCAAGATACGGGGAATGTCGACGGCCAACTCAGCCGCGATCAACTCATTGGCCCGCGTATTCAAATGATGATCAAAGCGGAAGAACAGCGGTTCGTCGGGGTGCTCCACCCTGCGCTGCTGAAAGACGGCTCGAAGATCGAGCGTTTCGATCGCCAGATCTTTGGCCAGCTCCTGGACCGCTTCGTAAGCCCGCGTGTCTGCTTCCGACGCGGCGGTATCCAGTTTCAAAACGCGGATCGCGTCCGCGAGCGACTCGGCATCCGTTTCGGGGTGGATCATCCGCAGCGTGGGAATCAGCACCAATCGCAACGGCACTCCATCAGCGGCCGCCAATTCTTGGAACCGCTCGAGCACCCAACGCTCGCGTTCCACCGCCTCGTGCCAGTCCTGTGGATGATGGTGGAAGTAGTACGCCTGATTCAAGCCTTGCCATACGGGGCCGGCGTGCGCCAACGCCGCGTATTCAATGCGGTCGAAGTAGGAATCGCCCATGCCGACGTATCGCACAACGGCCCGCCTCAACCACGAGACTCGCGTCAACGCATGGTAGGTCGACGAATAGTCTCGCAGAGGCTGCTTGAGACTTTCCAGCCAAGACCGATTCTTAGCCGATTCCATGGCCGGCGCGGTCGCCGCGCTCTCCGCATGTTCCAGCCATCCCTCCCGCCGCTCTAACCTTACCGGTAGATCGGTGCGCATCAAATCCGCTAAATCGTTCCCAGCGTAAAACGACACCACCAGCAGATCAGGGCGAAACCGCCGATGCACGCGGTCGTAAGCCCAGAACTGCTGGTAGGGCGAGGACGGACCAAATCCTGCATTCACGACATCAAACCGACGGTCCGCCGCAAGGCCGTCTGGATCCATCCGTTTTTGCTTCGGCCACATAGTGGAGTTGGCGGTGCCGCGGGCGACTTCTCGATCGGGCGAGTCTTTACGATCGGGCGGCGTTTTATTGTCGAGACGTGCTTTTCTGTCGCGAGTTGTTTTGCTGTCTGGTAGCGTTTCGACGTTGCCGCGAGTGTCTTGGCCGCCACTGACGCCCGTCGAGTTCAACAGCGATTCGAGTCGATTGGGGTAGCTTTCCTCGTTCCAACAGACGCCGTCCGTGTGGCTGTCGCCGACGCATACGATGCGGCGAGTCCCCATCGGCGCCTGCAAAGCAACTTCGCCATCCTCGCGAAGCGACTGCCGATTGCGGCGGATCTCAACG
The DNA here is from genome assembly GCA_046074805.1 of Planctomycetota bacterium. GTDB lineage: Bacteria > Planctomycetota > Planctomycetia > Pirellulales > Pirellulaceae > CAIXSC01. Next base: position 1,849 of record JBJTOW010000712.1, read on the forward strand.
TAGCCGCGCGGATGTTCGGGAATGCGAGTCGCCGATTGAACGGCGGTCGGCCAAGGAATCCAGCCGCGCCGCTGCGCTTCCGCCACACCCGCGTCCTCACATAATTCCGACACATCCCGCTGCGGCACAGAAGCCGACACGGGACGAATACCCGCGAGCCGCAATCCGCCCTCCAAGAACACCGCCATCAAGGAAGTCGAGAAAAGCATTTTCAGGGCGAAAACCCGCACTCGCGCGCCCAGCGGTGGACGTGCCACTTTCGCCAACGCGGCAACTGCCGCCTCCCTCGTCGACTTACCCCTCGCCGACTCGCTCTTGGCTAACTCGCTCTTGGCCGACTCGCTGTTAGCTAACTCGCTGTTAGCTGACTGGCTGTTAGCCGACTCGCTGCTCGCCGAACGGCTGTTTTTCCTCCAGCTCATGACTCGCCGCCTTCAGTGGGCGCCGACGGGGATTCCCTTGGCGAGGCGCGGACGATCCACGCGGAAATACGGCCGAAGACAAGCCCGACGAGCGGCGCGCAGACGAGCATGATGGTCGTTGAATAGGGATGGTACGGAATGTAGAGGTATGTGGAGCCGACTTGGATTGGCGCGGAGAGATCAAATCCGGGAGAAGACCCGCCACCCAGGACAACGACGCCGACAGTGATGATGCCGATGGCGGTGGCCATCATCAAGGCCAAGGTGAGCGGCACGACAAACAGAACGAAAATGGCGCGGCGGCGCGGATCGGTGACTCCCGCCCGCGACAGACAACTGAGACTTCCCGCCCACATGCCGGTCACGGCGAGTGTCAAGAAACCCAGCATGACGGGAAAGTACACACGCTGTTCGCGACCAACGTACCGCACGCAGAACGTGAGCGCCATCTGGGCGTGTATCAACAACCAAAAAAAGTCGCTCAATTGAAATCGCGTCCGCGCCCGTAGCCGGCCGGCGACCCGATTGATGGGGCCCAGGCAAAGCCATCCCAGAAGACTGGTCGAGCCTAAAGCGGCCGCCAAGACCAGCATCAGACCCCAGACTATCTCCTTCCCTACCATGTCGCCTACTTTTGTCTATGGGGCGTTTTCGAGCCTGGCGTTGATCAAATGGTCACGGAGCGCCCCGAGGATCTCGCGGATGTTTCGCGGATTCTGGCCGAGATCGCCCACGCCAACCCGCGACCGGCTTCGCGCTGAAACCTCGGTCATGCCGTTTTGACGCGTTATGGTCAGGTAAACATCGTCCTGGAAGCCAAAGAGCGGAGTGGTGCGAACAAGATGCGCCGTGAACCCACTGGCGTCGATGATCGATTCGCTGCTGCTCGGCCCCACAATGACGAGCTGCCAGCCGGGCAGGCGCGGAGCGACCTGCTTCACCGCGTCCGCCACTTGCAACTGCGACAGATTCGTAAAGACGGGCCGCATCCTGGGCTCCACATGCTGACGGTCGGTCGCCGCCGAGTTTGTCGTGAGGTCGCGGCCCCAGTCCTCCACTTGCCACAGCGAGCCAGCGACAAGCAGGGTCAGGCCGATGATCGGAGCCGCCACGCCAACCATCGCCAAGCGGCGCCAACCGCGAGTGGCCCCGGTGGACGTTCCGCCATCCACCGCCGGCTGGTCGGTGGAGCGATCCACCGTATTCGGTGATGGCGACATGCGGCACCTAGTGAGCTAAAGGGGAAGTCGGGCGAACCGTCTGTCGCTCATTGTGTTCTTTTTCGTCGCGTATTCCAATGACGTACCGATTCATTCCGGCCGCGACTTGCGACCGCGTTGTCGTCCCGTCCTCGCCGCCCTTCCCGTCACGGAGGAGCCCCATGGCATCGTTATTCGCCCGGTCTGAGGCCGCCAACTTACGGCGCGCGCAACCGCTCGCCGCCCGCATGCGTCCCGTGCGTCTCGATGAATTCGTCGGTCAGCAACACTTTCTCGGCCCCGGAAAACTGCTGCGTCGCCTGCTGAAAGCCGACCGGCTGGCGTCGGTGATTTTTTCCGGTCCGCCCGGAACTGGCAAAACAACCCTCGCGCGATTGCTCGCCACCGAAAGCCGGCGGAAGTTCCAAGCCCTCAACGCTGTGACAAGCGGTATCAAGGAACTGCGGGAACTGCTCGACGCCGCCCGCGAGGAAATCCTCGCCGGCGGGCCGCGCACATTGCTCTTCGTGGACGAGATCCACCGCTTCAACAAGGCGCAACAGGACGCGCTCTTGCCGGATGTCGAGGAAGGAATCGTGACGCTGGTCGGTGCCACGACCTCCAATCCGTTTTTCGCCGTGAACAGCGCGCTGGTGAGCCGTAGCCAAGTGTTTCAATTCGAACCGCTCGCCCCAGCCGACATTATCGCGCTGCTGCGACGCGCGACGGCCGACCGCAACCGCGGCCTCGGCGAACTACCGATTCGCCTCCATGAAGACGCGCTCGAATTCGTCGCCGCCATCTGCGACGGCGATGCCCGCCGCGCCTTGACGATCCTCGAGATTGGCGTGCTGTCCACTGACGCGCGGCCGATCGATTTCACGCGGGAACTGGCCGAGGAATCCGCGCAGCGGAAGGCCGTTCAATACGATCCGACAGGCGATTCGCATTACGATTGCGCCAGCGCGCTCATTAAAAGCATCCGGGGCAGCGACCCCGACGCCGCGCTCTACTGGCTCGCTCGCATGTTGGAAGCGGGCGAGGAAATCCGCTTTCTCTGCCGCCGACTTGTGATCCTGGCCAGCGAAGATATTGGCAACGCCGACCCTCAATCGCTGGCGATCGCCGTCGCCGCGATGCAGGCCTGCGAATTCATCGGCCTCCCCGAGTGCCAATTGACACTTTCCCAAACCGTCGCCTATCTCGCGTTGGCGCCGAAATCGAATGCCGCAACCACCGCCATTGCCGCCGCTCGACGGGAAGTTCGCGAAGGCCGCGTGCTGCCAGTTCCCCGCCACCTCCGCGACGCCCACTACGGCGGAGCCGAACAACTCGGAAACGGCGTCGGCTACCAGTACGCCCATGACGATCCCACAGGCGTCGTCGCACAAGATTATCTGGGCGTCGATCGCCGTTTCTACGAACCGGTCGAGCGGGGCTTCGAAGCCGAATTGCGGCGTCGGCTGGATGCGATCCGCCAGCGACTCAAATCGCCGCCATCCACCACCGAGTCGTCACGGGGCGGGCTGCCAGCCAGCGTCGACCCACAGCGGTCCGCTGACGGCGGGATTGGCGAGCAAGAAGCCGATCGCCTCGGCGATCTCCTCGGGCCGAATCAAGCGTCGTAGCTGAGTTCGGGGCAAGACTTGTTCGTCCAAGACTCGCGTTCCCATCGCTCGCACCATCGGCGTATCGGTGAATCCGGGATGAACCACGGCGCAGCGCACTCCGTAGTGAATCCCTTCGCTGCTTAGCGTCGCGGCGACGGCCGCCAACGCCGCTTTGCTCGCCGCATACGAAACCTGTCCGCGATTGCCACGACTGGAAACCGAGCCGATCAACACAATCGCCCCCGAGATAGGTTCGGTCGGCTCCCACCGGCCCGTGCCCCCGCGATGGCGGTCCTCTGCGATCCGCGCGATCATCTCGAGCGCCCAATAAACCGGCGCGGTCAGGTTGACATCTAGCACTTTTTGGAAAACGTCCTGCGGATAAATGGCGGCGCGGCCCGTGGCCTTGTCAAGTTTTACCGCGAGCGCGTCCCGCGTGATTCCCGCCGCGGGCACACACAGCGACGGAGGCGGTCCATCTTGGCATAACGCATCAAAGCAGGCGGCGCGGAAGGCCGAGTCGCACACATCTCCACGAAACGCGACGGCTATGGATCGGCCCATCGCGTCGTTTAAGTTCCGCGCTACCTCGTCGATCCGAACCGCGTTGTCCACCACTGCCAGACGCGCCACGCCGTTGACGGCAAGCATCCGAGCGACCGCCTCGCCAATCCCGCTCGCCGCACCCGTGACCACCGCCGTTTTGCCATCAAATCGCATGGGAAGCCTGAGTCATGGGCTAGACAAGAATAAACCAGAATCGCCACAAATCCGAAACCGTATGCAAACCGGAACCAGGTCCAACTGGGCTTTGCGTCAAATCATTTGCCGGAGGTCAATTCGTCCAACGCTTGGCGTAGCGGGTCGGGAGCGACATCCGGCAATTGGTTCGGTTCGTGGACATCGTCGAACTCCGTCTCGTCGACCCACAATCGAAAACGCAAATAAAGTGCGGCACCGGCGCTAAATAGAAAGGCGTATCGGAAACCGTCCATCATGAGCATTGCCAGCCACTCGAAGAAGCTAATGATCCGCATTCCATAGACGACTGGCTGTCCGTCGGCCGTGGTTTGCCGGAGTTCATTCCAGCGTTCCGGTCCAACGTTGATATCCACCAACCAGCCTGCGAACCGGAACATCACATCGATCGAGATATCGATAAGTAGGGCGCCGATAGTACCGATCGCCGCCGCCCCGAGAATATGAAGCAAAAGATAGGGTAGAACATAAAGCGTGTATGAAAAGGCGCGATGAAACGCCTGGTACTCGTCGCAATCCGCCTCCGTCATGATCGCCGCGATCATGAATAGGAACAGGGGCGCCGCGAAAACGGCCAGGAACCCGAGCAACTGTCCGGCAATCAGTAAGGCCGGCCAAATCAATCCCGCCAGCGGCGCGCCCCAGTTGCTTCGCAACAAGAATCCCGCGATGACGCCCGTAAAACCGGTTAATGCAAAAAACGCAAGCGGCACTTTAGGAATCGCAACCAAAGATCGCCAACGCCGCAAGACAAATGCGATATTCTCAAACCACGAACTGTCTCGATCGACTCCCATCTTAAGAACGGAGCGACGCGTTATCAAAGAACCGCAAAAAGTCCAGATCAGGAAGTTCCAGGATATACCGCCCATCACGTAGAGCCACTGGCGGATCGTTAAAGATTCGCCGCCAAAGACGAGCCACAGCGGTTGCAGCAGACGAGTCAATGGTCGCCCAACGCCTAGGGTGATCGGTTCCTTCACCAACTTCCATCCGTGCTCCGCGTAACCATCCAGTGTCAATCCGTCGAATCCCAGGCTCTGGTCGGTTGGGGCGGGGCGAAGGGGTGGAATTCCGCTAGTGGCTGACTCCGCGACGAACGCCGCGAACTTGGCGCCCTGCATATCGGCGTCGCGCAAAAACAAGTAAGCCGATGCCCGCCAACCCAGAGGTGTTAGAGCCAACGCCGATGCGGCGAGCACGATGCAACTACGCCGCAGAGACATGTCGAGGGCTGAAAACAACACGATCGACGGGAAAACCTCGATCCATTTGATCCTGTCAGAGTCGTCGGAATCGCCGGAAAATCGCGAGGGGTGAGATGCCATCCCTGAGCCTCCAAGTTATACACGTGACCGCGGCGAGTATACCTATTGGGACCG
>JBJTOW010000713.1:0-2571 GCA_046074805.1 Planctomycetota bacterium
GGCCGCGCCGGGCGTACTCGTCGGCCAGCGTCGTCGTGTGGCTGGCGAGCCGGGTGGCTTGCGCCGTTGCTTCCTTGGCTGGGTCCACATGCTCGTGGCCGTCCCAGAACCATTGATGGGGCCATTCCGCGATGGGGCCCGCGTTGTCCGGAAGCAAGTCGGGCAGGAGCGCCGCTTCGTCGAGCCAGGCCGCGAGGACGCGATCGAGCACGACGCGCTCCAGATGCGATTGCTCGACTCTTATGGACTTGTAATAGGTCTGATGGTCGAGCCTGCCGGAGGCGTAGTTATAAGAGGCGCTGTTGCCGGCGGCGACGTTATAAGGCATGTTCAAGCAGCAGGCGATCTCGTTGAGTATCTCGTGCTTGAACTCGGCGTAAGTCGTGGCTGGCTGCTCCGCCTGCATCTGGCTCATCTTCCAGCCGCCCGGCATGGTCACGAGGGCGCGTTTCTCCAGCTCGATCGCCTCGAAAGGCTCGGCCGCGTCCGCTTCCCCGTTGGCTGGCGCGTCGGTGTACAGGATGCCTGCGAAATCCGCCGCCGTTTCAGCCGCCGCGAGGACAGCGAGCGTGAAGCGGCGAAGCTGGGCGAAAAGCGGCAGCGCGGGCATGATGTCGGGGACGCCCCGGGCTTGCCCGGGCCGGTCGACACGGTACCAGTGGAGCATCGAGTCGGCGGGCACGGCGTCGAACTGGCCGGCATGGATCGCGACCGTGTCGCCAGGGTGGCGATGGAGCACGTGGTATTCCGTCGGGTTCCCGAAGGCGTCGAAAACGATCCCGTCCACAGCGCCGGCCGCGAGCGGAGCCAGGTTCGGCGTCGCCACCTGGTCGGCTTCGATCAGCCGGATGTCGAGCTGGATGAGCGCCGGCAGCCGAGGATTGCTCGTCAGCATGCCGAACGCTTCGCCATCGGTGGCCCGCGCCATCCGCATCGTGCGGAGCTTTTCCGCGAGCTTCGCGGCCCGCGACCATTCCATGAACGCTCGTTCGATACGGGCGTTCGCCTGGGCGTCCGGCGAGTTCATCTGCAAACGCGGCCCGGTGCCCACAACATCGTTGGCGAGCGTCAGCACGATTCCGCGGGCGTAGCTGTTGTTGGCCGTTTCGTACCGCGCCCGGTTCCGCAGGACGCGCCGCACGGCGGCGCTGTTGGCGGCGTTCGCGGAGAGGCTATCGGCGCTCGCCCAGTGGCGTCGGTTGTCGTCGTTGGTCGCCGCCGCGTCGTAGCGGGCGCGAACCACGCGACACCGGCCACCCGTCGGAGCCGGAGCCGCGAACCAGCTGTGCAACCAGTTCCACATGCTAGTCGGCTCCCGGTGGCGTGAGCTTGTTGAACCGCAGGCCGCGCCGCTTGGACTTCGCCGCCTCCTTGGAGGCCAGGTAGCGGTCGGCGGCGATCTGCTCCGACGGCGAATGCTGCTCGACGGAGCCCGCGTCGCCCGCGACCTTCGATGGTCCCTGGGCGTTTTCCCGGATCGTGTTGTCGAGTTCGTCGCTCATCGAGTGATCGCCTCTGCATCTAGCAGCGAGTCATCACCCTGTTACATATGCCGCAGCACCGTCGACGGAGTCCGAGAAATTGAAAAATGAAAAGAGCGTGCTACGGGTAGCAACGTCGCGCGGCGAGACCTACGCCGACAGAGGGCCTTCGCACGTCACGAGCTTGCGTCCGCAATGCCGGCATTGCTTGCGACGCCGAATGCGGCCGTCGCGCAGCGGCTCCGTGTTGGTCGTTTCAAAATGCCGACAGCCGCACTTCGGACAGACGATTCCGCGCGGCGGTTGCTTCAGGTCCGCTGGCTTCATTGGCGTCGCCTCTGTTGCAGGTCCGCGAAACTCACACGTTGCTTACGCTGGACAGCGACGGGCGACGTGCCCACTAACACGGCCCCTTGGTACGACGCCGCCACGGCGCAGCCCACGAGACAATCGAACCAGTGGTTGTCGCCCCGTTCCGGGCGGATCTTCCATTCATCGACCGTGCGGCCGCGGCCCTCGGTCTTGACGCGGAATTCGGCCGTCAGGTGTTCCACAAGGAGCCGGTGCTGGTTCGGATCTGCGCCGAACAGCGACAAGCAGCCGTCGTCGCCCATCCGTACCGCCAATCGCGCGTGGATGAACGACTTCCAGTAATTCGTGTCGAACACGACGTGGCGAATGGCCCGCTTGCCATGCACGTTGGGCACCCGCCAGTTGTGACCGATGCGATCGCCGGGCCGGCGCTTGTACTCGGAAAACGGTTGGCTCGACGCCCCGACGAAGCGCCCGTGGCTCGGCATAACGATGGAGGCGTGCGCCGACTGCCGACAGAACTGGTACACAACGTCGGTCGACGAACCCCAGTTCGCGTCGATCAGACAGCGTTCGATGCGCAGCATCGCGCCGTCGTCGCGGAGCCACTCGCGTCCCAAGAGCTGCGCTGTCAGGGAGGCTAGGCCCGCGTAGATCGATCCTTCCAGGCCGGCGGAACTGGTCGCCGTGGCCAGCGTGAGGCGCGCGTCCCGCAGCGTGAAATACGGCCGGCGCTGATCGGGAAAGGTCCCGTAGTCGACGACGTAGCCCGTAAAGC
>JBJTOW010000714.1:0-8399 GCA_046074805.1 Planctomycetota bacterium
GCGAGGTCGTCCTGGCCTGCGCGGCTGGCTTCTCGGAATGCTCGCACGACCCTGGGTGGCGCGGCGTTCGCCGGCGGCAACCGCTCGTCGCTCGGCTCGGCTTGGCCATGCCTCTTCGCGCCGGAAAAACCGCCGCCCGACACATCGTCCTCTCCACCGTCACGGTTAGAGCCGACGTGGGACGTGGTTGCAGTGACGGCCGCAGCGGGATCGTTGGATTGGGCCGCTGCGTCGACGCCGCTCCCGTTATCGATGCCGGGGCCACGTTGGCACCCCGCTGTGACGACGAGCGCCGCAACGCCAACGGCCAATCCTGCCGCCAGAACGGCCGCTCGAGCGTCTGCCGCCACGACAGCCGTCCATGCGAACGGCTGCCGCGCCGTGCGGCGGACAAACGAATGGCGTTCCGCCAGTTGGCTATGAAATCGATGATCCCGCATGTTCGCCGACCTCCCTGTCGTCGTCTGTTTCGGCAGACACGATCCGTGTCATCGCCTCCGACCCCTCCCGGAACCTTCGTCGCGCTGTCGCGAAGTGTGGCGCAAAGCGGTCGCCAGAGTCAAGATCAGCTTTAGTGTCGAGCGCGCCCGCGGGCCCCGACGCTCGGGTGCGCGGACGCGGCGGAAGCCGGAACGCTCGTCGGACACCCGGACGCTCAAACGCCGGGGCGCAGGGGTGCCGCAGGCCCGAACGCCGCCTGGCCAAGCGTTCATCAAGCCTCGGACGGTTCGGGATCAGGCTCGGTCAGCGTGAGCACATCGAAGCCTTCCACAAAACTCGCTAGGGCCCGAGCACGATATGGTTGCTGGAGCTTGCGGACCGCCTTCGATTCGATTTGCCGCACGCGTTCGCGAGTGACCGAGAAGATCTTGCCGACCTCTTCCAGCGTGTACGCGTAGCCGTCGGCTAGTCCGTAACGCAATCGAAGGATTTCGCGTTCGCGGTAATTGAGGCTGGCCATCGCCTCTTCGATGCGGACTTTCAACGCCTGCCGGTTCGTGTCGTAAAGCGGGTCGTCGGGACGCTGATCCTCCAGGAATTCGCCAAAGAAGCTTTCGTCGTGATCGCCGATCGGCTGATCGAGTGACAGCGGCTGGCGAGACATCTTCAAAATGCAGCGGGTATCGTCGAGCGACAGTTTGGCTCGGTCGGCCGTTTCCTCTGGCGTTGGTTCGCGGCCTAGCTCTTGCATCAGCACGCGGGTGACCGCCCGCACTTTGCTCATCGTATCGATCATGTGGACCGGCACTCGAATGGTGCGGCTTTGGTCAGCGATCGCGCGCGTGATAGCTTGGCGGATCCACCACGTGGCATAGGTGGAAAACTTATAGCCACGGGCGTATTCGAACTTGTCGACCGCCCGCATGAGTCCGGTGTTGCCTTCCTGGATGAGGTCGAGGAAGCTGAGTCCACGATTGCGGTATTTTTTCGCGATCGACACAACCAAGCGGAGGTTTCCCGCCGACAGATCCCGTTTCGCGGCGTCATAGTCGCGTTGGTAGGCGAACGTCCGTTCGATCCGCCTCTTGAGAGTGGCGGGGCTTTCCAGCGTGATCCGCATGAGGTACCGGAGCTCGCGGCGGGCCTCTTCCGGCGGCGGGGCGCTGCTGGGGTAGTCGCCGGGACCAAGCCGCAACAGTTCCCGCAGTTCGTCCATCCGCGCGGAGATTTCGATCAGCTTGTCGAACAACGGCTGCAATCGGTTCGTCCGCAGATTCAATTCTTCGACCAGCCGCACGGCTTTGTTGCGGCGGCGAATCAGTTGACGCCACGCGGCACGCCGCTCGTGTTCGGGCTGGCGACGGCTGATCGCGATCCGGTAGTCGCGAAGGTTTTGAATCAGCAGATGTCGAAGCGTCGCCAGGTTGGGCCCGAGGCGCTTCATGATCTTCCTCTTCTCGACCGTGTTCGTCACCGAAACCTCGATGGTCCGGTCGAGCCGCAACTGGGACCGCATGACGCGTTCCAGCGTTTCGCACGCTCCCTGCAGCACATAGTCGGTCGCCAACATCATGTTGCGGTAAAGCGTCCGTGTCCGTTCGATCTCTTTCGCGGACGCGATTTCCTGAGCGCGGTTCAGCAGTGGAATCTGTCCCATCTGCATCAGGTACATCCGAACCGGATCATCCGTTGATTCCACGAAGCCATCCAGTTCGACTTCATCCAGCAGTTCGATCGGATCGCTGCTGGCGGACAGGTCGGCGGACTCCGAGTCACCCTCCAGGCCACCCTCGATGTCCCCGTCCGCCCCGGAATCCTCCTCGACTTCCAAACCATCCGTTTCGGTTTCAAGGTCGGTGTCGGAATCGGCGTCAGCGGTGATGTCGGCGGCGTCTTGCAGCCGTCGACCAGTCCCGTTCCGGGAACCGGCGAAGCTATCGCCATCCGCATCGCCCGCCGGCAGGTCGGCGTTGCGCAACGCGCGGATGCGGCGGGAACGGGGCCCAAGGCGCCGTTTGGATTTCAAGGAAGATGTCAGCGATAGGCGGGCAAGTTTGCGAGAGGCTCTGGCCAAGGCGCGGCTCCTGGTGGGTGGATCGCATGTCGGCATGCGATGTTTTCGATCCACGGAATACCAACCGTGCCCGGGGGAGTGTGACGGTTAGGTTCCACAGGAACTCTACGTCGAAAATGCGGGCGATGCCCAACTTCGCCAGGATTGCGGAACAAGCCGACGCGTCGGTCGTGACGCCCAGCCGGTTTATAGCGATTCTCCCGGAACCGCTCGCCACGCTGGTTCCACCGCCAGCTCACACAAAGCAAAAAGCGGCCCGAGCGACCGACAAACCGTCGCCCGGACCGCCGTTATCAAGCGCCATTCAGCTCAAGCGCCATTCAGCTCGCGGGGATCGCTGATAGAAATGCGTTCACCCGATGACGAGGAATGACGGATTCCCGCTACTTCGAACCGACCGGCTTCTTCAGCAAGCAGCCGATCATCAGCCAACCTTCATTGACCGACTCGACGAACGCCCCGGCCGGTCCCAAGTGCTTCTCCATCGCCTCGAACGGCGGCAGCTTCGAGCCATCGATCTGCTGCGACCGGCTATCTTCGTCCGCTTCCGTCGTCAGCATCCGATTCAACAGTTTTCCCGTGATCGACTCGTTCTCCGGCATCTCGCCGCGACGCATCATTTCGTAATTGACCCGATACGCTTCGTGCGTGCGGGTGAAAAGCCGGAATGAGTCCTGATCGGAGCCGAGTTCGGTGAGCGCCTTCGCCACGGCGACGAAATCCGCCGATTCGGCCAGCGAGGTTGTTTTGGTGCGAGTGAGCAGCGCCCGCAGGAAGTCCAGGTTGTTGGCGAATACCAGATGGCCATGGACGACCGTCAGCGCGGCGCTGGTGATCAACGGCTGGGAGGGTTCCGGGGAGTTGTCCTTGTCATCGCTGCTCACGGGGGTAGGCGAGTCCGAACCTTCGATCACGATCGCTTCCACCGGCATATCCCCGCCGTCGTTGACTACTTCCCAGACGGTGTGCCCGGCGATGACATGTTTCTGCGCGTCTGGATCCGACTCCATGATTTTGTCGATCGTCTTCGCGACTAGGTCGGGCCGCGTGGCTTCGATGGCGACCATCAGCCGTTCGCTTTTAGTCGACACGGGCCGCCAGTTGTCGGTCACGACCGTGACGCGTTCCCCAGCATGGGCGACCAGTTCCTTCCGCAAGTCGACCCGCGGACCATGGACATCGTCCTTGATCGACTTAAGCACGTCCTCGAACACTTCATCGTTCGCGTATTCGTCCACCAGCGTGCCGGCGAACTCGAAGCCTTCCTTCACCTTCGCGTTAAAAGAGACGTGGTTGGACAGCTGGGCCGGGATCCAGGGCAACGGCTGAAGGCCGCCGCCATTGGGGAAGTTGAGCATCCGCGCCGCCAATTGGTACTTCTGGCCCGGCTCGGCGTTCGGCACGGCCGGGGCGTAGATAAACGTGCGATGGAGCAATTCGTGGTTGCCTGTGGAAAACGTCGCCAAACCGCCCAAGCCCTGGATCGCCTTGAACCCTTGGTTGCCCAGGACCTTCAGCAGGTCGGGACCGCGGCGGCGCCGCCCACCCTGGAGAACGCGATTGGCTGTGGCGTATCCAAACGGCTCGCAGAACCAACGGATGTGAGGCGCGACGCCGCCAGCCGAACTTCCGGTCCGTTCCATAATGATCTGGTAGGAACGGACTTCGCCTAGCGTCTTGCCGCTCGGTGATTGCAGCCGGGCCGCCAGTTCCAACGCCGTCTTGCGATGGTCGACGGCGACGAACTGGTCCTGATGCACAAAGTAAAACGACTCGCTGGGCTCGACAACCGCGTCCTTGGCGGCCGGTTTGGCGGTTTTGGGCTTCGGCCGCACCAAAACCATCAACTCGATCGCCCCGACCTTCAACGCCGACCGTTTCGCCCCTTTGGCGATTTGGTTTTTCGCGATCCGGGCCAGCATCGACGCTGTTTCCGCCGTTTTGCCCGTGGTATCCGTGTAAACGACCCGGGCGGCCTGCGCCGGATCGTTGTCGGGCTGAATCAAGCCGAAGGCAAGCTCGCCGCCGACGATCGTCGACAGGTCGTCGATCGAGATGCCCAGGCTGCGGCCCGAATCGGTCAGTTTCTCGTTGAGTTGCCGCTTGAGGTCGTCGGCGAACGGCTTCATCAACGGGTCGTTGCAGAGTTGGCCTAATTGGCTCTCGTCGAACTTCTTGGTCAGTTCATCGAGGTTGGGCACGGCTAAGTAGCCCTTGGTGGTCGCCGGCAACAACTGGTCGCTCGGCACGGCCGCCCAAACCGGGCCAGCGGCCGACAATGCGAGCACCAGCGTTGTCACGAGCGATCCGAGAAGGACGCGTTGCGTCACGAGCATTCTCCTTGCGTGAACGTCCAGCCGCCAAAGACGCCTCTGCGCGTCATACCACGCGTTCCATGCGCGGCGATTCCGACGATTATTCGTTTATCGACCAAACCACTGCATGAATCGAATTTGCGGGCCATGAAACCTGAATTCGCGTGGCCGCCACATCTTACCCAATCGCCGCAGGCTCGCGGATTTCGCCCGCCAACTCGCGGTACAGCGCCGCATGACGATCGATCATCCGCGTTAACGAAAACTCATCCGCCATCCGCCGACGCGCGTTTACGCCAAGCCGCCGCGCGTACTCGGGTTCATCCATCAGACGCCGTGTCCGCCGAGCGAACTCGGATTTGTTCCCCGGCGGCACCAGCAAACCCGACTCGCCGTCCACTACCAGGTCGCGATTGCCGGGAATATCCGAGACGACCACCGGTAGGCCAGCCGACATCGCTTCCATCAACGCGTTCGATTGCCCTTCGTATCCGCTGGCCAGCCAAAAACAGTCCAAAGCTGGCAGCAAACTTGGGACATCGTTCCGCGCTCCCAAGAAGTGCACATGCGACGCGATGCCGATTTGCCGCGTGTACCGCTGCAGCCGCCAGCGTTGGGGACCCTCGCCAATAATCAACAGATGAGTGTCTGGGTGGGGCCACCGCAACAGCTCAGCCGCCCAAATCAGATCCTTGTAGCGTTTCTGCGGCCACAGCCGGCCGACGGCGCCCACGAACCGAGTGGTATCGGGCAAGCCCGTTTCCCGAAGAAGCCGCTCGCGGGCCGCCTGCCGAACCGCCATCGATACGGCTGTTGGCGGATCGGCCACGGCTGTTTTTGGCGATTTGTCCGATGAGGCGGTCGGGGTTGAGGCGGTCGGGGCGGAGTTCGCTGCGTCGTCCGCTGTGTCCATGGTCGCCATCAAGCCCGCAGGCGGTTCGATGCCGTTGGGAATAATGGTGAATTTTTCGGCGGGAAGACCACGAGCGACATAGAAGTCGCGGACGCCGGCGCTGTTGGTGACGATGCGTTGGGTGAACCGCGCGAAAAGGCGATCGATCGCCAGTTCGTGCCACCGCTTCCATGGATCGACGCAGCGTTCGCCGGCGATAATAATCGGCACGCCTGCTTGCCGCGCCGCTAGCCGACCGTAGCTATTGGCGGCGAACAGCCAGGTGTGCGCGATGTCGGGGCGGAGTTCTTTCAGGAAGCGGCGCAGGCGGAAGAAGGCGGCCGGATCAATTTTTCGCTGTTTGCCGATCACGGTCACGGGGATGCCGGCAGATTTCAGAGTCGCTTCCAGCGGCCCGCCTCGCGTGAGCGCGCACACATGCACTTCGAACTCGCGTGAAGGCAAGCCGGCGGCGAGCAACGCCAGTTGTTTTTCGGCGCCGCAGCGGTCGAGCGTCGGGATGATGAGGGCGAGGCGGATCCGCATGGCGTCAACCCTTTTCACGGAGACCGCCGCGTTGTTTGCGATGGATCAATGATTCAAACAACGCGAGATGTGTTTCCGCCATGTGACGCAGTGAATACCGTTCACGAACCCGGTCGTGCGCCTGCTGGGCGCGGCGTTGAGCCGTCCGCGGAGCCGCGAACACCTCGTGGATCGTCTGCGCTAACCGCACCGGATCGCGAGCAGGCGCCAACAATCCGTGATCCTGATGGTCGACCAGAAGGCGATTGCCGGGAATGTCGGACGCCACAACGGGAACGCCCCGCGCCATCGCTTCCAACAACGACAAGCTCATTCCCTCCTCGTACGAAGGGAGCACGAACACGTCGGCGGCGGCCAGCACGTCTTGCACATCGTCGAACGCGCCCGGCATGAACACCGCGTCGCGCAAGCCCAGATCCAGGATCAGTTCGAACAGTTCCTCGCGATCCGGCCCGTCGCCGATCAGCCACAGTCGGGCCTGAGGCCAGCGAAGCATGACCAGTGGCCAGGCGCGGACGAGATCGCGGAGTCCTTTCGCTTCGTGCAATCGCCCCGTGTAGACGGCGATTGGCGATTGGTCGAGCGTGGCGAGGTCGGGATGGCTATCGCCCAGAACGCGGCGCGCGGCCGATCGCGCCGCGTCGCTTCGCGGCCCCTCCACAGCGACTCCATTGGGAACCAACCATGTTCGCGACACCGGGTAGCCCGCTTCCGCCAATTCCGCGGCGATCGCCGGACTTGGAGCGACCACGGCATCGGCTTGTTGACAGCGGCGGCGGATCCGCAATCCGAAGCGGGCCGTGCGTTGCCACTGGCAATCGCCGGTGGCGCCGCCGCCTTCCGACCGCAACACGACGGGGACCGGCGAACTGGCCAGCGCCTGCAAGGCGGCGTAGGCGTCGTGTTTGAGCATCGAGACGTACACAAGATCCAGTTCGGATCGGCGTCGCCGCAACCACCGGTTGAGCGCCATCATATACCGGAGCGTTCCCCAGCCGCGTTGCGGGGGATTCGGCAATCGGACCACTGGCACTTCGCGATGCACGACCTCGGATGGCCACGACGGGTCCCATTGAGCCGTGACGACGGTGACATCCGTCCCCATATCGCGCAGTTCGGACGCCAGGTTCGCCATCACCATCTCGGCGCCGCCGACCAGTGGCCAGAAACGACGCGTCACCAACGCCAAACGCCGACGAGTCATGGACCGGCATCCGCGATATCGGACGCCTCCAAGGTCGCGACGTACGGCAACTGCCGCCACTGATCGCGATAGTCCAACCCGTAGCCGACGACGAACAGGTCGGGAATGCGGAACGCCACGTAGTCCGGCCGGTACTCGACCTCTTGGCGGCCTTCCTTGAGCAACAACACGGCCGAACGCACCGACTGCGGCCCGAGCGACCGCAAGTGGCCGAGTAGTCCCAGCATGGTGCGTCCCGTGTCAAAGATGTCGTCCAAAATCAGAATGTCGCGGCCCGTGACATCGGGCATCAGTTCGGCCGCGATCGACAGCGGCCCCGAACTCAGTCCTCCCTTGTAGCTGCTCGCCTGCACAACACCGACGCGGAGCGGCAACTCCAGCCGCCGAATTAGGTCGGCCATCACGACGACGCTGCCGGTCATCACCCCCAGGATCGTGAGCGAACGGCCCGAGTAATCGGCTTGAATTTGCCGAGCCATGCGGGAAATGCCGGCTTGCAATTCCGATTCGCTTAACAGAGTCTTCACGCGACGCGTCTCGAGAGCGGGGAAATGCCAGGCAACGCGGGCCTTCCCCGAACGCGGCGTGTCCGCGGCTTTTACGCGGGGCGTTCGCATTTTAAGATGCCCTCACGGAATCCGCCACCCAGTACCGCCTGCCCGCCGAGTTCCAGTTCGCCGAGTTCCAGTTCGCCGTGAAGCCACGTCGCCCCGACACGGCTGAGCGGCACGAAGAGAAGAGAAGAGAAGAGAAGAGAAGAGAAGCGGCGGCGACGCGATTCCGAACCGCAAGCGGTCGGGAACGGCGTGAGCAAAAGCGGATTTAACGCGGGTCGGCGTGTGTTCACATTGGACGATCCGTGCAAGCGTGGTGGCGACAGGACTCAGCGAGGTGACTATGGCGGGAGGATGGACGGAAACCATCGTG
>JBJTOW010000715.1:0-3281 GCA_046074805.1 Planctomycetota bacterium
CCTGTCCTCTCAAACCGCTCAGAAGCCCCTGAAAACCGACCCAATCATCCGCCCACTGCCCACTGCCCACTGCCCACTGAAAACCCTAGCTGCAACTCGCAACTGACAACTCACAAATAACCCTCGACAACCCCATGCCCACCCCCTCGCCACTCCGCAGCGCTGCTTGGTTCGATTCGCCTGAACTCTATGGCTGGACGCGCAAAGCGGCACTGCTCGGCCAAGGGTTGGAACGGGAATCGTTCCAAGGCAAGCCGGTGATTGGCATCGCGAATTCGTGGAGCGAATTGACTCACTGCAACCAACATTTGCGGCAACTGGCCGAGGCCGTTAAGCGGGGCGTCTGGCAAGCGGGCGGCGTTCCGCTCGAATTCCCAGTGATCTCACTTGGTGAATTCAACATCCGGCCCACAGCGATGTTTTTGCGGAATCTGATGAGCATGGATGTCGAGGAGTCAATCGTCGCCAATCCACTCGACGGCGTCGTTTTGCTGGCGGGTTGCGACAAAACAACGGCCGCGATGCTCATGGGGTTGGCGAGCGCCGATGTGCCAGCCGTTCTTGTGACGGGTGGACCGCAGCTCAACGCCCATTGGCGCGGCGAGTCACTCGGGTCGTGTACCGACTGCCGTCGGTATCAAAACGAACTCCGAGCGGGCCGGATCTCGCACGATGATTGGCTCGATCTGCAGACGGCGATCATCCGCAGTCCCGGGCATTGCATGACGATGGGAACGGCTTCGACGCTGGCGATAGTCGCGGAAATGCTGGGGGTTGCTTTGCCAGGAAACGGCACGATTCCGGCCGCGGATAGTGCACGAGCGCGGTTGGCCGAGTTCGCTGGCCGCGTGATTGTCGACGCGGTGGCCGCCGATCGCCGGCCGAGCCGGCTGATGACGCCGGCGGCTTTCGACAACGCGATCCGCGTGCTGCACGCCATCGCGGGTTCGACGAACGCGATCGTCCATTTGTCGGCAGTGGCGGGGCGTTTAGGGCTCGACCTGCCGTTGCGTCGATTTGATGAATTGAGCCAGACGACGCCGACGCTGTTGAATCTTAAACCGGCAGGCAGCCACTTGATGGAGGACTTTCATTACGCCGGTGGAACTGGGGCCTTGTGCCGGGAACTGGCCGATTTGCTCGACTTGAACTGCGAGAATGTGGCGGGCGCGAAGCTCGAACGCATCGTGGCGGCGGCGCGCTGTGTGAATCATGACGTGATCCGGCCACGGGCGACGCCCATTCGCGCGGACGGCGGATTGGCGGTGCTCCACGGATCGCTCGCCCCAAGCGGCGCGGTGATCAAACCGAGCGCGGCGACTCCCGGCCTGCTGACCCACAAGGGTCGGGCGGTGGTGTTCGAGGATCACGACGATTTGCTCACGCGGATCGACTCTCCGGACTTGGATGTTGCGCCGGACGACATCCTGGTGATGAAGAACGCTGGTCCGCTCGGTGGACCCGGGATGCCGGAATGGGGGCTTTTGCCGATCCCGGCCAAGTTGCTTCGACAAGGAGTCCGCGACATGGTGCGGATCAGCGACGCTCGGATCAGCGGCACGGCGTTCGGCACGGTCGTGGTGCATGTCGCTCCCGAGTCGGCGGCTGGCGGGCCGCTTGGCTTGGTCCGCACGGGCGACGTCATTGGACTGGATGTGCCCCGCCGGCAGTTGAACTTGCTGGTCGAACCGAGTGAACTGGACCGCCGCCGAGCGAGTCAGCTCGGTCGATTGACTCGGCCAGCGCGCGGCTACGCCCGTCTTTACCACGACCACGTTCTGCAAGCCGACCGAGGTTGCGACTTCGATTTCCTGCCCCGCGATATCAAACCACGTTAAACTCGACGAACGGCTCCTTGGAAAGTTCGGACTCAATCCTTCAGCGCATTAGTGCATCGGAAAAACGTGGACGCTCATGATTCGCTAGAACAGCGGCTCGTCGATTTGACTCGCCGCATGATCAACTTGGAGAGCAACTTTCTGCATTTGCAGCAAGCTGTCGACGACCTGCACGAAGGTCTGCTACGCGGCGAGAAACGTGCCGACGCGTTTTCCCGCCAACTCGCAGCATTGACCGGCCGATTCAACGCGGCGACAGAAGAGGTTGTCGAGCCGCGTTCATTGGAGGAGGAAAAACCGCCGCACTACTGATGTTGGCTCGATCATGCGACACAAGCCTGCCACGTCGAGCTGTTACCCCATCAAGTCTATCTATTTCTGAAGTACGACGGACCGACCAGTGCGTCGAAGCGGAAATCGACGGACCGCATCGCCGCATTGATGGAATTCCCTTCCCGTCGCCTAAATGCTCGCGGCGGACTGGGAAGCCCGTCGCACGGACGCAATGGCGCAAATCCACGATTCGCGACTCGGGTTTTCGATGCTCGCAATCCAACCCGTGAACGGTTGCCCGAGTGACAGCCGCGAATTACGGCCGGAAATCCTCATCGCCCTGCAGACCGGCGGCGAAGGCGGCCAATAGTTCCGCGGCGCGATCGAGATCGTCCAACGACACCATCTCGACTGCGCTGTGCATGTAGCGGTTGGGAATGCTGACAAGCCCGACCGCGACTCCGCCACGGGTGATTTGCAGCACGTTCGCGTCATTCGGCGTCGCGCGGCCGATCGCGGACAATTGGAAAGCCTGATTAAGCGATTGGCTGGTCTCGATCAATCGCTCCGTGACTCGTGGATTCATATTCGGACCACGAAAGATCACCGGCCCTTTACCCAGGCCAATCTCGCCCTGTTGGCGTTTGTCGATCGTGGGACAGTCGGTCGCG
The DNA here is from genome assembly GCA_046074805.1 of Planctomycetota bacterium. GTDB lineage: Bacteria > Planctomycetota > Planctomycetia > Pirellulales > Pirellulaceae > CAIXSC01. The sequence continues at coordinate 2,783 of JBJTOW010000715.1, forward strand.
TGGGTCACGTCGACAGCGATCCCTACATGCGGATCGATTCCGAATGCGCTGGTTTGGGCTCCCCGCAAACCAATTTCCTCCTGAACGGTCGAGACTGCATGCAGGGCGCAGCGGACACCCCGCAATTTCGCCCGGCGAATGCCTTCCATCACGACCCATAATCCCGTTTTGTTGTCCATCGCCGGCGCGTTCGCCAAGCCGTTTCGCATCGATTGAAACCCGAGCCGGAGAGTGACAGGATCGCCAATCCGCACCAGTTCGGCGGCTTCTTGCTTGTTTTTCGCGCCGATATCAAGCCACAGGTCTTGCTGCTTGACGACTTGCTTGCGTTCCTCTTCCGTCAGTAGATGGATTGGCTTGCGAGCAATCACGGCGGGGATTGCGCCGTTGGACGTCCAAATCACCATCCGCTGGCCAATCAATTGCTGCGGATCCCAGCCGCCGATCGGCTGCGAATAGATGAATCCGTTGTCATCGATTTGCGTCACCAGCAATCCGA
>JBJTOW010000716.1:0-8908 GCA_046074805.1 Planctomycetota bacterium
TTCACATGAGTTTGCGGGACGCGGAGCACTACGGCGTACGCAATGGCGACTTCATGAAATTGCGGGTCGAAGCGCCTCAGTGCTCGATTGTGTTTGAAGACCTGCTGGTCCGGGCTGACAAGACGAGCAAGTTGGAAGTGCACATCGACACAGATGAGGGGAACGCCTGTTTTCTGGACAGCGCGACGAAGGTTGAGCTCTTCAAGCAGGATCCACCTTGTGGCTGCCACGGCCCCAAACATGGCAAATAACGCGATCGGGACGACACGCGGTGAAAGCCGCGGCCGACCCCAACGCTCGGGTTTGTAACGATTCGATAACGGTTTGGCTTTTTCTGGAGAATCCGCACTATGGCGAAGTCATTGGAAGCTTTGGGCATGATCGAAACGAAGGGATTCATTTCCCTGGTGGAAGCGGTGGACGCGATGCTCAAGGCGGCGAACGTCACGTTTGTTGGCTGGGACAAGGTGGGAAGCGGCTTGGTCTCGGCTTTTGTCACGGGCGATGTCGCGGCGGTGAAAGCGGCGACAGACGCGGGCGCGACGGCCGCCGGTCGTATCGGCGAAGTTGTGAGCGTGCAGGTTATCCCGCGTCCCCACGAGGATCTGGAAATCGTTCTGCCGCCGCCGGTCTCCCGAGGCGGAGCGAAGGGAAAGTCGGTCGAGTAACCCTGCCGTTCACGTTCACTCTAGTTTTTGTTCCCGCATAGTTCGCACACTCAACAAACAGCACAGGTGGAGATATGGCGATGCAAGGCGCAATTGGTTTGGTGGAAACAAAGGGGCTTATCGCGTTGGTCGAAGCAACGGACGCGATGGCCAAGGCCGCGAATGTGAAGATCGAACGCCGGATCGGTATCGGCGGCGCGCTCGTCACGACCATCGTTAGCGGCGATGTCGGCAGCGTTCGGGCGGCGGTCGAAGCGGGCGCCCAGGCGGCTCAGGCAGTCGGTGAACTCGTGGGTAGCCACGTGATTCCGCGGCCGGCGGAAGGGTTGGTCGAAGCGTTCTTGATGTAGTCCCCGTTTCTGTCGCGTGGAAGGCTCACGATCATGAAGATCCTGGTCGCCAACCTGGGTTCCACCAGCTTCAAGTACCGTCTGTTTGACATGTCGGACGAGCGTCAATTGGCGCGCGGCGGCATCGAACGGATTGGGGCGAAGGAGAGCCCGGTTTTCGTGGAAGTGGGCGGGCGCCGGCGCGATTTGACCGCCCCGGTTCCGGACCACGCGGTAGCGGTGCGGCAATGTCTAGAGCAGCTAACCGATCCAGTGGACGGTTGCTTGCGCGACGCGGCGGAAGTCGCCGCGATTGGCTTTAAAGCCGTTCATGGCGGCCGGATCAGCGGGGTACAGCGAGTCACTCCCGATGTGCTGGCCGCGATGGAGGAAATGAACCAGGTCGCGCCGGCGCATAATCCGCCTTACATCCGCGCGATGCGATTGTTGGCGGAGCGTTTGCCGGAGATTCCGCTCGTGGCGGCGTTTGAAACCGGCTTTCACGCGACGGCGCCGGATTCTATTAAACACTATCCGATTCCGTATGAATGGGCCGAACGCTATCAGGTGAAACGGTGGGGGTTCCATGGCGCGAGCCATCGCTATATCGCCAATCGGATCGCCGATTTGCTGGGGCGCGAGGATCTCTCCGTTGTCTCTTGCCATCTTGGCGGCTCGAATAGCCTCTGCGGCATTCGAGGTCGCTCGAGCGTGGCGACCACCATGGGCATGAGCCCCCAGTCAGGCTTGCCGCATAACAATCGAGTCGGCGATTTCGATCCGTTCGCCTTACCGATTATTATGAAAGCCACGGGGCAGTCGCTGGATCAACTCTTGCATGAATTGGCGGAAAAAAGCGGTCTGCTCGGTTTGAGTGGCGTCAGCGGCGATATCCGCGACTTGGAAGAGGCGGCGGCCGCTGGCCACGCTCGGGCCCGCCTGGCGCTCGATGTGTTCGCTGCGGAAATTAGGCGACACCTGGGCGGGCTGCTCGCAGAACTTAACGGCGCCGATGTGATCGTCTTCACGGGCGGAATCGGCGAGAACGCCCGCAATGTTCGCACCGCCGTGCTCGGAAAGTTCGATCGGCTCGGCGTGCGACTCGACCCGGATCGCAACGCGTCCGGCCGCGGTGAGTACCGCATTAGCGCCGACGATAGTCCAACGCAGGTGTGGGTCCTGCCGACCAATGAAGAACTGGTTGTCGCCCGTCAATCGTGCCAGCTACTTCAAGGCGGCTGACCCGCCCCCCCAAGCCTAACGCCTAGGAACAAGTCGCAAGGACATTTTCGATGTTCGTCGCCAAAGTGACCGGATCGATGGTTTCGACACAGAAAGTGGAGTCGATGGTCGGCTTCAAACTGCTGGTCGTCGAGCCATACCGGATCGATCCGCAACAGCGTCAATCGCTGGTGACAACCGGCCGGACATTTATCGCCGTCGATACCCTGGGAGCGGGCGAAGGGGACTATGTGTTGATTTGCCAAGGTTCCAGCGCCCGGCTCACACCCGAAACCAAGAATCTACCAATCGACACGATCGTGATCGGGATCGTCGACCATGTGCATGTGGAGCAGCAGTGCGTTTACTCGCGTGAATCCGCTGGGTAACCGCTGGCTGACGATTCGAACAAACCGAACACCGCAAAATAACAAAACATTCAACCGTTCAACTGATTCGCAAGGAATTCGCCAGTTATGGCCACTCCGATCAATGAAGATCTGATTCGCAATGTTGTCGCCCAGGTGTTGGCCCAGGTGGGACGCGCCCCGGTCGTCGCGGGCCCGCGGTTCACGGGTCGGCACGGCGTATTCACCTGCGTGGACGAAGCGGTCGCGGCGGCCCGCGACGCGTTCGAGCAGCTCTCGGAACGCACTATCGAGGACCGCAAAGGAATTATCCAGATCATTCGTCGCCTGGCGATCGACAACTGCGTCGAATTGGGCACGATGGAAATGCACGAGACGAAGATCGGACGCTTGCAGCACAAGATCGAAAAACTGAAGACGCTCGGTGAACGCACGCCTGGCGTTGAGTTTCTCCGGAGCGAAGTGTTTAGTGGCGACCACGGCTTGGCGGTCATCGAGCACGCGCCATTCGGCGTGATTGGCGCTATTACACCGGTGACGCATTCGCTGCCGACGTTGACGGGCAACGCCGTGAGTATGATCGCTGGCGGCAACACGTTGGTTGTGAATCCGCATCCCAGCGGCAAGAAGGTGGCCGCCGAGGGTGTTCGGCGGTACAACGAAGAGATTCATCGGCAGTTCGGTATCGACAATCTGATAACGATCATCGCCGAGCCGACGCTCGATTCGGCGGCGGGAATTTTCAAGCATCGCGGCGTGGCGATGATCTGCGTGACCGGCGGGCCAGCGGTGGCCCGAGCGGCGCTCAACAGCGGCAAACGGGCGGTGGTCGCTGGTCCCGGCAACCCGCCAGTGGTGGTCGACGAAACGGCGGACCTGGATCGGGCCGCCCGGTCGATTATCCAGGGCGCATCGTACGACAATAATTTGCTGTGCATCGCCGAGAAGGAGGTGTTTGTCGTAGCGTCGGTCTTCGACCGCATGATGGACGCCATGGACCGGGCTGGCGCAGTGCGGCTCAGTGCCAAAGAAGTCGACTCGCTCACCCGCCATGCGATCATTCCGGTGGGTGAAGGCGACCACCGTCATGACGCGCCTTCAAAAGATTTTCTGGGGAAGGACGCCGCTGTTTTGGCGAAGGGCGCGGGCAAGCAGGTTTCCGACAAAGTGGAGTTGCTGTTTGGTGAAACGGAATATGGCAATCCGTTCGTCGGCGTCGAGCAAATGATGCCGTTCGTGCCGTTCATTCGCGTCAAGGATGTGGACGAGGCGATCGCCAAGGCGAAGGAAGCCGAGCATGGTTTCCGCCATACCAGCATCATGCACTCGAACAATGTCCGCAATCTTACTCGTATGGGACGGGCGCTCGACACAACGCTGTTTGTTAAGAACGGTCCTTGCATGGCGGCCTTGGGTCTGGGAGGCGAAGGTTATCTGTCGTTCTCGATCGCCGGTCCGACCGGCGAAGGGGTGACGACGCCGCTGACATTCACCCGCGAGCGACGCTGCTCGATGATCGAAGACCTGCATATCCTTGGGAAGCGGGGCGTTTAACATGCAAGTCGCCTTCGTCTTGGGGTACGCGACCAGCACGGTGAAACACGAGTCTTTGCGCGGGCAGAAACTGCTGCTCGTCCAACCGCTCGCCGCCGACGCCGCGTCTCCGGATGGCGACCCGCTGCTGGTGCTCGACACGGTCGGCGCCGGTCCTGGAGAACGCGTGATGATCACCAGCGATGGCAAATTCACCCGGGAATGGGTGAAGTCGGACAAATCGCCCGCTCGGTGGGCGGTGATTGGCATCTGCGACGAACGGCCAAGAGGCCGCCGCGGGGGCGCCTCATGACTTTCGCCCAAGCTGATATCGACCGGGTGGTTCGCGAAGTGCTGCAGCGTCTGCTGGAAGCGCATACCATTCCGCCTTCCCCCGTGATTCCCCAGCCAACGGTCGTGGGAGCACTGAACCCAACGGGCAAATCGGCTGCCAAAGCGTTCGACAAGCCGGTCGCGAAACAAGAGACCAAGACAGTCGCCAAGCCCGCCACCAGGCAGAGTGCGAAACCGGCGGACAAGTTCGTTTTACGGCCAACGGAAAAGCTGGTCGCCAAACCGGTCTCGAAGACGATCGCGAAACCGGCCGACAAGGCTTCCGTCACGGCGTTGTCCCGGCCTGTTTCTCCGGCTGTTTCGGTGGTCGCGAGCTCCGTCGCGAGCTCCATGGACAGCCGAGTCTGGGAATTCAGCGATCGATTGGTCACAGTTTCCGCGTTGGAAGCGATGCCGGCGGGGACGAGAGTCTTGAGCGCTCGTCCGGGTACGGTGATCACGCCGTCGGCACGGGATCGACTGCGGCAACTGCGGGTCGAGTTGAGCTTTTCGAGTGGCGCGGTGGTCGCCTCGGCCGCGCCATCGATGAAGTTGTATTTGCACGCCGCCAAAGATCCGGCCAAACTTGCGAAGACCGCAGTTCCACGAGTCGCTTCTTACCGCTCGACTCGGTTCCAATCAGCGACTTTGGCCAGCCCGCATTCCTGGCCCGCGCGACAGTCGGTATTGCGTGCCTTGCAGGGTGTCGCGGCATCGATCGAGACGTTGATCGCCGCGCCGCTGGACCAAACGGCCGCCGAATTATCCGCTGTTCTTGCCGCGCCACAACATTTAGGTGTCTTATTCACAACCGAACGAGACTGGGCGGCCTGTGTCGCGAATCGCCGCGAGTCGATTCGAGCGGTGGTGGCGACCGATAAGGTGGCGATCGAGGCGGCGGCGAGGGACTGGGGCGCGAACCTATTGATCGTGGATGATCGCCGTTCGAGTCCGCATACGATCCGGGGGTGGATCGACACGTTCCTCCGAGTCGGCCCGCGAGTTTGCCCAACCAGCCGCGCGCACTGGCTAGCCGAAGACAAAGTCTGATGGACTGAACACTGCCAATTGCCAACGCCTCCCAGCGTGGCGATGACAACTGACAACTGACAACTGACAACTGACAACTAAAAACCAGCCCTACTCCCGTAGTCCCCCATGCGTGTTGGAAAAGTGATCGGAACGATGACCCTAAGCCGCGCACATTCTTCATTGAGTGGCGCCCGGCTACGGATCGTGGTTCCACTGTCGCTGGCGAATTTATCGGGCGAGCAGCCGCCGACGGCTGAGCCGATCGTGGTGTGGGACGAATTGGGCGCCGGAGAGGGCCAGTGGATCGCGATCAGCGAGGGACCAGAGGCGGCGCAGCCGTTTCGCCCGGCGGTAAAGTGCATTGACGCGTATGCCGCCGCGATTCTTGACGATGTGACAATTCGGCATCGGTTGCCCGCCACGTAAACAATCGAGCATTACCGTAAATATTCGAGATTTATTGATAACCAGCCAGTTTTGGCTTCTGTCGTGAAAGGGAAAGCGAGTTCGCCATGGTTAACGCTCATAAGATCAAGCAGGACATCTGCGAAATCGGCCGCCGTCTTTACAATAAGGGTTTCGCCGCCGCCAATGATGGCAATATCACGGTGCGGATTGGCGAAAACGAGGTGCTCTGCACGCCCACCATGCACTCGAAAGGTTTTTTGAAGCCCGAAGATATCTGCTTGGTCGATATGACCGGCAAACAACTGGCTGGCGTGAAGAAGCGGTCGAGCGAAGCGTTGCTGCATTTGGAGATTTACAAGCAGCGGCCCGACATCAAGAGCGTGGTGCATTGCCATCCGCCGTATGCAACGGCGTTCGCCGTGGCGCGTGAGCCGATTCCGCAGTGCATTCTGCCCGAGGTCGAGGTGTTTTTGGGCGATGTGCCGATCACCAAGTACGAGACGCCGGGCGGGCAGGCGTTCGCCGAAACGGTGCTCCCGTTCGTGAGCAAAACGAACGTGATCATCCTGGCGAATCATGGAACGGTCAGTTACGGCGAGGATGTCGAACGGGCCTATTGGTGGACCGAGATTCTGGACGCTTATTGCCGGATTTTGATGCTGGCCCGCGACCTAGGGCGAGTGCATTACTTCAGCGAACAGAAAGAGCGGGAACTATTGGATCTGAAGCAGAAATGGGGCTGGTCCGATCCACGAAATACAGACGAGTACAAGAACTGCGATGTCTGCGCGAACGACATCTTCCGGGACAGCTGGAAGACGTCGGGCGTGGAGCGGAAAGCGTTTGACGCTCCACCGCCCATGGGGCCGAATTCAAACTCGAGTGGAGCCGCTTCGAACGGTTCATCCGCTGCCGCTCCGAACGCGGGATTGCCGTCGGCCTCGGAACAGGAACGGCTTGTGCAAATGATCACAGACCGCGTCTTGGAAGCGTTGCGCAAGGCGTGATGCCTCGCAGTTCGTAATGCCTCGCAGTTTGCGATGCCTCGCGAGGCGTGAAGCCGCGAAATGGCTCGACAACGACTCAAACCTGCGTTGCCGGGCTGCTAGGGGATCGAGTAACCGAGCGTGCGCAGGTGGCCGGCCACGGCGATAAGCGGCAGGCCAGTAATCGCCGAGTGATCCGCGCAGTCGATCGCGGCAAAGAGCCCTACGCCGCGCTGCTCCAGCTTGTACGAACCGGCGCAATCCAGGGGTGAATCGGCGGCGACGTAGCGGGCCAGTTCGTCGCTCGTCAACGCACGCATCGTGAGTCGCGCGATCTCGGTGTGTTCCCACAACTGCCCGCGATGCCAAATGGCCACCGCCGTGATCAGGATGTGCTCGCGGCCCGCCAACCGACTTAATTGTGCGATCGCCCGTGCGGCCGTTCCCGGCTTTCCCAAAATATCGCGGTCGACCGCCGCCACTTGGTCGCTGCCGATGATCGTCGCGGTGGGTTCTCGGTCCGCGAGACTCAGCGCCTTCTCGCGCGCCAGTCGCTCGGCCACCGACCTTGGCTCGAGCCCCAACCGCTTAATGGGCTCTTCATCAACAGCGGGCGCCAAGCAGCGAAACGACACGCCCAGCCGCTCCAGCAACTCACGTCGGTATCGCGACGTGCTGGCAAGCAACAAGTCGAGCACAGCGGTCCCTTCGGTTTCGTAACGGTGCGACTAGCACCATTCCTTGATCGGCTTGCCTTCGATGAGTCGGATCGGGCGGCCATCTTGGCTCTTCGCGATCAATTCCACCGGGATGCCGAGTTTCGTGTAGACGGTGGCGGCGATGTCCTCGCTACCATACTCGTCCTTCGTCACGAAACCACCTTCATCATCGGTCGCACCAAGCACCATGCCGCCAGGCACGCCGGCGCCAGCCATCAAGGCGAAACCAGCCGTGGCCCAGTGATCACGGCCGCTCGCCGAGTTCACCTTGGGAGTCCGGCCGAAGTCGCTCAACCAGCAGACGAGCGTGTTGCCCAGCAACCCACGTTGCTCGAGGTCGGCCAGCAGTTGCGGCAACGCTTTATCCACAGGCGGCACGCGGGAATCGCGGAGCGACTTGAAGTTATTGGCGTGGGTATCCCAGCCGCCGTCGGTGATGGTCACGAATCGAACCCCGGCTTCCACCAAACGCCGGGCGAGCAAACAGCTTTGCCCGAACTTATTGCGACCATAGGCATCGCGAAGCTTCGTATCCTCGTCTTCAATGGCGAAGGCCTGTTTCGTTTCAGACGCCGTAATCATCTGGAAGGCCGTCTTGTAGTGCTCATCGAGCGCCTCGAAAGCCTCCGGTTGCAAGTCGGCTCGACGTTGCAACGCGTCGACAGCCCCCAGCATTCGGCGGCGACGGTCGACCCGATCGTTCGTGATTCCCTGTGGAGGAGTAATGTCGCGAACGGTGAATTTGTCCGCGTTCGGATCGGCCACGATTTCGAACGGGTTGTATTCCAGCCCAAGAACCCCTGAGCTGCCGCCACCAAAGCGACGATCCACCGACGAGCCTAACTGCACGAACGGCGGCATCGCCGACTTAAACCCCTTGTGGTAGCTCATGACGGAACCGTAGCACGGATAAGGCACCGCCGGATTGAACTTCCGCCCCGACATCACGTATTGGTCGGCTGTGCCGTGGCTTCCGTTCTTCGGATTCCATCCGCGTAGGAGCGCGTAGCGACCCAGCTCCTTGGCGAGCGTCGGGCAGATATCGGTGAACTTCACTCCCGGCACGGCTGTATCGATCGCCTGGAACTCGCCGCGAACGCTGACTGGAGCGTTGGGTTTGGGGTCGAGCGTGTCGTGATGGCTGACGCCGCCCTGAGACCAAATCAGGATACAGTTGACATCGCGGCTCGAAGGACTCGCGCCTGCGGCTTGCCGACCCGCCAACCACATCGGAAGCGACAAACCGAGCCCAGACAGGGCGCCAATCTGCAGAAAACTGCGACGATGGACACCCTCGCAATCACGCGCTGT
>JBJTOW010000717.1:0-7248 GCA_046074805.1 Planctomycetota bacterium
CAATGCCGCTCGCTGAATGTTGCTCGACTCCGCTCCCCCCCATCACAGAACCAAGCTCGCTAAACACAGCTCGCTAAACACAGCTCGTTCAACAAAGCCCACTGAAAATCGCTGGCTGAACATCGCTCGACGATTCCTGCATCGTTCGAATCGCCGAGTGAACCGCATTCGCCCCGACAACTCGCCGGAGTTCCCGCATGGCCACCACCGAACTGCCTGTGATTCATTCGAAGGCCGCCGACGCGTTCACGAAAAACGACGCCCGGGCGCACTGGCACGACCAAGCGCTTTGGTTCATCCGCGTGAAACGCGACCGGCTGGTCCACGCGTTGCCGGAATGGGAAACGCTGCGCGAACGCGCTTCGGCGATCAAGCAGCACATGATCTCGCGACTGGCCGATTACCTTGAGCAGTTCGAACGCGAGGCGACGCGGCACGGCGCGGTTGTGCATTGGGCGGCGGACGCCGCCGAGCACAATCAAATTGTCTTGGGCATTTTGCAGCGGCATCAGGTGCGGCGAGTGGCGAAGAGCAAGTCGATGCTCACCGAGGAATGCCACCTCAACCCGTACCTTGAACGCCACGGTATTGAAGTCGTCGATACCGATCTCGGCGAATGGATCGTGCAATTGCGGGGCGAACCGCCCAGCCACATCGTGTTGCCAGCCATTCATATCAAGAAAGAGGAAGTCGGCGAACTGTTCCATGAAAAGCTGGGCACCCGGGCCGGCGCGACCGATCCCAACTATCTGGCCGGCGCCGCCCGCGATCGTTTGCGGGACGTGTTCCTCGATTGCCAAGCCGGAATCACTGGCGTGAATTTCGCGATCGCCGAAACCGGCGGGTTTGTCGTCTGCACAAACGAGGGCAACGCCGATCTAGGCGCCTCGCTTCCCAAGGTGCATATCGCCTGCATGGGGCTTGAAAAGCTGATTCCCCGCGCCGCCGACCTGGGTGTGTTCCTGCGGTTGCTGGGCCGGTCAGCGACTGGCCAGCCGATCACCGCTTATAGTTCCCACTTTCATGGCCCAATGCCAGGTGGCGAACTGCATATCATTCTGGTCGACAACGGCCGAAGCCAGATTTTGGGCAGCGATGACTATCGGCGGTCTTTGCATTGCATCCGCTGCGGAGCTTGCATGAACACCTGTCCGGTGTATCGCCGCAGCGGTGGCCACAGTTATGGAGCGACTGTGCCCGGACCTATCGGCTCGATCCTCAATCCGGCTCGCGATCCCGGCAAGTACTCGACGCTGCCGTACGCGTGCAGCCTGTGCGCGTCCTGCACCGATGTCTGCCCGGTGAAAATCAATCTGCACGAGCAACTGCTGACATGGCGACGCGACATCGCCGATCAAGGACACCTCAGTTGGTCGAAGCGGACGGCGATGAAGCTCGGCTCCTTCGTGCTCAACCGCCCCAAGCTGTATGGAATGGCGGGCCGTGTCGGCCGAGCGACACTGCGGTGGCTGCCTCGCTTTTTGGTTTACGGACCGTGGAACGCGTGGGGCAAACAACGCGACCTGCCTCCACCACCGACACGCAGTTTTCGCGACGAGTTTCACAGGCGGAAATCCCGATGAGTTCCAAAGCCGAGATTTTGTCCCGTATCCGCCGCCACACGCTGGAGCCATCGCCGCTCCCAACGCTCGACGGCTCCTGGATCGCCTTCGACGACCGCCAAGCTCAGTTCACCCAGGTCGTCACCGGCGTGGGCGGACAAGTCCGCGTCCGCGATCCGCGAATGTCGCTCGCCGAAACGCTGTTGGCGCTGCCGTGCATGGAAAACGCGGCGCTGATCGTCTGCACGCTGCCAGATGTGCGATTGGGGAACGCTTCCCTTGACGATTTCCCCACACCACAGTCGCTGGCGGAAGTCGATGTCGCCATTCTACCCGGCGAGTTCGCGGTGGCGGAAAACGGCGCCGTTTGGGTCACGGACCGCGGACTACGTCACCGGGCGATTTACTTCATCACCCAGCATCTCGTGCTGGTCGTGCCGCGAAATCAAATCATCGACCAGATGCATCAAGCCTACGAACGGCTCCGTTTCGACAAGCCGGGATATGGACTGTTCATCTCCGGCCCGTCGAAAACCGCCGACATCGAACAGTCGCTCGTCATCGGCGCTCACGGCCCCCGCTCGCTCACCGTCGTGCTCGACGGCTAGCGAGCCTCTTTGTTAGCAATCTCCATCACCACCTGAGCCGCGGTTAACGCAAATCGAGCTTGAGGTCTGTCGAGCCAGCGGCGGGGACTTCCAAAGTCAGCCCCGATTCCGCGACATTGCCGAACTTCGCGGGAATCGGCGACTTGAAGCCGCCGGGCGGCTCAGGCGCCATCACGCCCGGTTCGATTTCCTGTACGGCGCTCACGGAAACGGACACCTTGTAGGAACCCGCTGGCGCTCCGTCCTTGTCGCCATACGACTTCAAGGTGAACTTGCCAGACGCGTCGGATTTACCCGATGCGGAGACCTGGCCGTCCAAAAGCTGGCACGCCACCGTCGCGTTGGCCAACGGCTGGCCTTTGTACGTCACGGTGCCAGCGGCCGGAACCGTCGGCAACTGTTTCGGTCCCGGTGGCTCAGAACCGCCACAGCCGACAAGCGACGCCGCCGCCACCAGCGACAACACGCAAGAAACCCAATGATTCCATCGAGTCGACGGCGAGTGAAAAAAACGCCGACCCAGCCGGGCATTAAAAGGATGACTGGTCAAAGTTAACACTCCTGGAAAGCTGATCGAAAAAAGAACGGGATGCTGCGTCTCCGCATCCCGCCGGGAAAACCCCAGAACGCGACTCCAGCGGCCTCTATCAGTCGCCGGCGACCGGTTCACCACCGTCCTTGCTGCCGAGTGCCCCAAAGACCCCATAGGGACTGACGCCCGCGATGTTTGTGCCATTGGCGTTCTGATCGCCGCAGTTGATCGTCTGCGAGATGAACCGCACCGATCCATCGCCCATCAGCGCCATAACGCCGCCCGGATGCTGCGAGCTTGGAGGATAAACGCCTGGCTGGGCGTCATGGGAATTCCACGCGCAAGACACCGTGTTCGGTGGCGCGTTCGTCGTCAAGCCGCCAAACCCCATTCCACCATCCGGCCAGCGAACACCCGACCACGCGCCGGCCGCGATGGACCACGTCCGCGTGGTGCGGTTGTAGTACGTCTGGCAAGCCGCCGGCGTCGTAAACCACGCGCCGCCTTGATATCCGGTCAGCGTCACCGCCACCGACGCGTTTCCACGGCGGCGTTCCGACATCGCGATCGTGTTGCTCAAGCCGTCCGTGATTTCCGCCATGGTGTAACCCTTGGCGTTCCGGCTCGATACGTCCATCGGGAACATGCCGCGGCTACGACGGCTGGTCGTGTGCAAGTCGATCGTGTCGCCGCCGCTGAACATGTAGTTCGTATGCTTCACGCCGCCTGTCGGACGGCTGAGATCCGACGGGCAATAGAATCCCGGGATGTTGACCTGCCACGGCGTATAGGTACCGTTCCAGGGCTCCGGACCGCCCGGCGCGAACACTGTGCCGGCTATGGTGAGCGGCGACATGATCTGGTCATACAAAGGTTGCTGCTCCATGTACTGCAGCAAATCGATCAAACCACTCTTCCGACCCCCGTAGCTCGCCGGATCCGGATACATCCCTTCCCGGAACGGCAAATACCCCTTCGAATCGTGGTGATTGTGGATCGCCAACCCGAGCTGCTTGAAGTTGTTCGAGCACTGGCTGCGACGCGCCGCTTCCCGCGCCGCCTGCACCGCCGGCAGCAACAAGGCGACCAACACGCCGATAATCGCGATCACCACCAATAACTCGACGAGCGTGAACGCGACACGCTTCGCTCGCCATCGAGACCGGTAACTCACCATGGAACACCTCCACCATCCAAAATGAACGAACACGACGGGATTCCGATCGCAGTGCGGAGTTTCCCGCCGCTAGAAAACATTACAGGATCCTAAACTGCCCTTCCGTAGCGGTTCTGTCAACCCCGCCTACCCACACCGGCTGGCAATCCCTCGTACCTTGATGGCGCGGGGCAAAAAGCTTTAATGGATTACTTGAATCCATTAAATGGCCATAGAGGACTAAAAAACGCCCATAAGAAATCTTGGGCAATTCCGCTGATCCATCAAAGATCGCTTCTGTGAGTCGGCGAATCAAGGCGAATCGGACACAGAAATCGCCTCGGCGACCGCCCTCCCCTGCCTTAGGCACCAGTAGCGCCGCGTCCCTAACCCCGAAAACACCTGACGCTCGCCGCCCGGCCACATGACCTCGACGCCCACCAAGCCATCGCCACCAACCGACCCGACGCCAACCGACCCGTCACTCACGCTTCCCAAGCCAATCGCCAACCGCAGATCATGCGTCGAGAGGTAGCTTCCACCACCCGCAAGTTGGTAGGTGGCTAATGATGCGGGTGCCGGTATTGGAGCCATGGGATTGGTCCCGCTGCCGCTGGCGGCTAGAACACGAACGTGGGCTCCGATCGCGTTGCGGTTAACTCCGCGACCATCGCCTTCCCGTTCAATCCCACTCCAGGAAGCCGTGACTTGATCCTTGTTTCGCAGCAAGGCGACTGGTCCGCCCACAGCGGAGATGGCAAGGTCGGGGCGGCCATCGCGGTCGAAGTCGGCGCGGGCCACGCCTCGACCAACTCGGGGTCGAGTGAACTCGGGACCGGCCTGAGCGGACTCATCCCGAAACTGGCCACGGCCACGACCGCGAAAAAGCTGGAGCGGCTGAGCGTACGGCACGTTCAGCAGTTCGCGGGACGATCGGTACACATGCCCGTTGGCGACGGCCAGATCGAGTGCTCCGTCCAAGTCAGCATCCAAGAATGCGGCGCCGAACCCCAGTTTGTCGCGGCTGGGCGAACCAAGTCCCGATGGGACCGAAGTTTCGTCGAACCGCAGTGGACCCCGGTTACGAAACAGCACGTTCGGTTGGCCTTGAAAATTGGTGACGAACAGCGCGAGCCGCCCCGATCCATCCACATCGGCCGCCTCGGCGCACATCCCGGACATTGAAGCTCCGTTCGGACCGAGCGCGCAACCGGCAAGCGTCGCGCGTTCTTCGAATCGCGGTGGTTTTCCCGGTTCCGTCCGGTTCCAAAAAAGGTAGGCCGGATAGAGGTCGTTCGCGACGTAGATATCGGGCCGATGATCGCCATCCAGGTCGACGATGACGACCGCCAACCCCGGCGCTGGAGCGGCCGCCGCGACGCCGGCCGCCGCCGAAAGATCCTCAAACCGCTCCCCCCGGCGATTCCAAAACAGGCGATGGGTTGTCAGCGGATACGCGGAGGGCGGGCAGGAATAATGCAGGCTCCGAGCCGCATCGCGACATACGGGAGGGTTCGGGCCCCCCACTTCTACATAATTGCCCACATAGAGATCGAGAAAGCCGTCCGAGTCGAGGTCGCCCCACGCGCAGCTTGTGCCCCAATGGGGGTTGGCGTTCGCCAAACCGACTGTCGCCGTCGCGTCGACGAACCGCCCGGAGTTGTTTCGCAGCAAAGTCAGGCCGTCGATGTGGGTGAGCGCGAGGTCGTTCCAGCCGTCGTTGTCGTAGTCTCCCACGGCGGCTCCAAACGCCGCCCGGACGCCGCTCAACCCGGCCGACTCGGTGGCATCGACAAACGTGCCATCTCCACGATTGCGAAACAGCCGATGGGCGGCGGTGGATTGCAAACACAGTAGATCCGGCCAGTGGTCGGCGTCGAAATCGATCCACGCCACGCCGCTGCCCATGGTCTCTTCGATCAAGTGCTGCGGAGTAGCCGGATCATGGTGGGTGAAGTCGATGCCGCGTTCCCGTGCGACATCGACAAACCATGGACCTGTTTTGGCAACCGTCACGGCACCGGTAGCCGCCTTGGAAACCAAACCGCCCGTCGACGTACGGCTAGAGTCTGTTTCGCCAGGACGAGCGAGATTCACGTCGCGAGCCGGTTTTCCGCAAGCGGTGGTCCACGCGAGTAGGCAAATGGCTAGCCAATAAGCGGCAGCGCGGTTCATCGACGCTCCCATGCGTCGGCAAGGTCGGCGCGGCCGAGCTGGCGATAGGCTTGGGCGAGTAAGCGAGCGAGTCGTGGGTCGGGACCGAGACGGGCAATGGCCTTTTCCACGAGCGCAGCGGCCTCGGATGGTTTCCCGTCGCCAAGCAGTTGTTCGGCGGCGCGTAACTGGCTGGGAAGGTCGTCAGGTCGTTGACGCGCATCGATCACCATCCGCGCGGCCGCCTTGAGGCTCTCGAGCGTTTCGGCGGCCCGCCGCGCATCGGCATCGCGGCCCAGCGCGGCATACGATTGCCCCAGGCGGAAAAGCGCGAATTCACGGTAAGGGCCCGGTTTGGCGGCAAGCGGTTCGAGCAGGCTGGCCGCCTCCTTATGCTTGTCAGCGGCTTGCATCACTTGCGCCCAAAGTGCCTGGCCATCCTCCGAGCCTTCCGAACGCGGGAAGGTTTTTTCGAGCACGGTTTGAGCGGCGGTCGGGTCCCCGGCTAGCAGGTAGGCTTTCACCAGCAACGTGGCCGACTCGCGGGGCGGCCATGTCGATGATTCGTACAGCTTGCGAGCCTCTCGAACCGCTATGTCAACTTGGCCGGCTTCCGCGGCGGCGGCGGCGACAAGCCTTCGAGTGGCATGGTCGTCCGACGCGCGTTCCAAAATCGCCAACCCAGCCTCGACCGCCTCCTCGGGACGGCCGTTCATCGCCAACAGCGCCGTCCGAGTGCGGCGCGGATCGAGTTCGTCCTCCCGAAGTTGACACAAGCGACTCAAAAACGGCTCGAATTGAGCGAACGGAGCTTTGGTGCGAAGGTGCCAAGCGACCAGCGTTTCGATCGCTTCCGCATCATCGGGATGACTCGCGATGAACTGCCGTAGCGCCTCGGCCGACTCCGGTTGGTCGTCCAGCGAAGCCCGCAACAGTTGACGACGAGATTCGGCTTGGCGGACCTGCGATAGTCCATAGATACCGGCGCCCGCAGCCACAACAGCGGCCAAAGCGATCAACGCGAACCGGCCCAGCCGTGGAGAGCGGAACGGTCCAGCGTTGAGCTCGGATGGCTTGCCAGAATTGCCAGACATGCCAGCCTTGCTGGAATTGCGGGACTTGTCGGAATCGCTGGACTTGCTGGTCTGGGCAGGCTCGGCTCGATCCTCTCGATCGGCTCGATCCACTTTCGCGAACTGACGACGACGGCTCGGTGGCACGGACCGTGAATCCCTC
>JBJTOW010000718.1:0-2734 GCA_046074805.1 Planctomycetota bacterium
CGATAACTCCGGTACCAGGTCCCGCAGGCAACAACACCAACTCAGCGGCCCCATACCGACCGACAACCCGATGAGGTATCGTGCCATCCTGCAATGGCACCCGAATCAGGCTGTTCATGGCGAATTTCTTCGCCTTGTCCACCGCCTGCGGCACCTCGTTGGCCTTGCCGTACCCGAGTCCAACCTGGCCTCGCCGGTCACCCGACACTACGAGCGCGGCGAAGCTAAAACGCCGTCCGCCCTTCACCACCGCCGCACAGCGTTTAATTTTCACTGTGCGATCGTCGAAATCGCCGCGACCTGATTCGTTCGCCACGCTACACCCTCGTCTTAAAATTGCAAACCGGCTTCGCGAGCGGCATCGGCCAAGGCCGCCACACGTCCGTGATACTTGTAGTGACCACGATCGAAGCACACCTGACTGATTCCAGCCGCTAAAGCCTTTTCGGCAACCATCCTACCAATCGCCTGTGCAGCGGACTTGTTACCACCGTAACCCAGTTGGTCGCGGACAGCCTTGTCACGAGTACTGACCGAAACCAAGGTCTTACCCGTCGTGTCATCGATGACTTGGCAACCCACATTCTGTAGACTGCGGAACACAGTCATCCGGGGCCGTCCAGCGACTCCGTGCGTCGACTTACGCACCCGCCAGCTACGTCGTTGCCGCATCCGCCCTAAACGTTTTGCCTTGTCCACGACTAACACCTGCTATGTTCGATTGACTATGAGGCGTTAGATGCCATACCCGCGTGTCCCACAGGCCAGGCATCAAAGCCACCACCTGACAGCACGCTACTACTGAGCTGCCTTACCCGGCTTGATCTTGACATGCTCACCTTGATACCGAACACCCTTACCCTTGTAGGGCTCGGGCTTTCTCGCCGACCGCAGCATCGCGGCGAATTGGCCGACCAATTGCTTGTCGCAGCCCTGAACGACGATGTGTGTCTGATCAGGACAGGTAACCTTCAGTCCAGCGGGAATCGGGAGTTTCACTTCGTTGGCGTAACCAACCCGCAGAGAAATAATCTTCCCCTGGATCGCAACGACGTAACCGACGCCCTGAACCTCTAGTTTCTTTTCATAACCCTGCTTGGCGCCAACGATCATATTTTGAATCAACGCCCGGGTCAGTCCGTGCAGCGAGCGACTCAAACGCTCGTCGTTGCGTCGCGTCACTGTCACCAGCTTTGACGATGCGTCAAAGGCGACTGTAACGTCCGGATGATGCTCCCAGGTGAGCTTTCCCTGCGGTCCCTCAACGTGGATAACGCGTCCGTCAATCGACAGCTTCACGCCATCGGCCACCTTAACCGGTTGCCTTCCGATACGCGACATAACTCACCCAATCTCCGTTATCCAGTCACACGGCGACAGACAACACAAACAGCCGCCACCAACCCGACAATACCCACCCGCTTGCAAATCGACACCGTGCATCCCACAGGTCGCAGGCAGCGTGGCCCCGCAAACGCCGACAGCGCCTACCAAACCTCGCACAACACCTCACCACCCAAATTCCGCGTCCGCGCCTCGCGGTCACTAACGACCCCGTGGCTCGTGCTGATAATCGTGATCCCGAGCCCGTTCAACACCGGACGGAGATCCTTGGACTTCCGATAGACACGGCGTCCCGGTGAGCTCACGCGTTTAATGTGCTGAATCACGCGTTCGCCACTCGGACCATACTTGAGCTCGATGCGAAGCTGGGGCATCACGTCGTCGGAGACCTCTTTCCAGTCCCAAACGTAGCCCTCACGCTTCAAAACGTCGGCCAAGCCGCGTTTGACCTTGGACGCCGGAATGTCAACGTAGGGTCGCTCTATAGCAACCGCGTTGCGAATCCGGGTCAACATGTCGGAGATCGGGTCAGTCAACATGATCTACCTGTTCCCTCGCTACCAGCTCGCCTTCCGAACCCCCGGAATCATCCCCTGATCCGCCAGTTTGCGGAAGCAAATCCGGCAGATCCCAAATTTTCGATACACCGCCCGAGGCCGACCGCACAGGCGGCACCGTCGCCGGATCCGGGTGGAAAACTTCGGCGTTTCTAACGCCTTAGCTCGCTTCGATTTACTCGCCACGAGTAGCTACCCCGCTAACAAACCTTCGAACGCCCCACCCCAAACTAGGAACCGCCCTTGGTCTTATCGTCGACCTGGAACGGCACACCCAGCAAACGCAACAATTCCCGCGCCTCTTCGTCGCTCTCAGTCGAAGTGACGAACGCGATATTCATGCCCTGCGGGCGGGTGAATTTGTCCGGATTCAACTCCGGAAACACCAACTGCTCCGCCAAGCCAAGGCTATAGTTACCATGTCCATCGAATGCCTTGCGGCTAACGCCACGAAAGTCGCGGACTCGCGGCAGTGCCAACGACACCAAGCGATCAACGAACTCGTACATCCGCTGGCGACGCAAAGTCACCTTACAACCGATCGCCACTCCCTCGCGGAGCTTAAAACCGGCGATCGCCTTTCGAGCAAGCGTCGACACCGGCTTCTGACCAGCAATCTGCGTCAGAGCGTCCAGCGACGTTTCCAGGTACTTCTTGTCCTGGGTCGCCGCTCCAACGCCCATATTAACGACCACTTTTAACAGCCGAGGAACCGCGTGAGCGTTCGTAAAACCGAATTTCTCGGTAAGCGTCTTCCGAATCTCCGACTCGTATCGCTCTTGAAGTCTTGGTTTCATCATTCTCTCTCGTTCCACCCCTCACTCGTATCTGGG